>JBGCFA010000306.1:0-54667 GCA_045106675.1 Bacteroidia bacterium | reverse complement strand
CTAAACTGAGCATTGACACCCCAGATAGTAAGGTCGGTATTAGGGACAGGGCGGCCTTGATTATCGGTTACTTTGACGATTGCATTTACCTTCTGTCCGGGCTTGATGGTGTCGGGCTGTTGTAGTTCAATATTGAGGAAGTGTTCGCCAGGGGCTAAGTTGAGTTTGCGAATATCTTGTCCCCCTAAATCCTGTATTTCCATCCGCCAAAAGGTTTCTTTGACTTGCGGCCATTGCCAACTAAGACTATCCTTGGATACGCCTTCCGCTATTAGATCGTGCTCTCTATAGATGCGATAGATGATGGCTTTTTTGCGCGGATTGTGGAGGTGGAAAAAGGCAGAATCCTTTTGTTGCCGACCATCATATTGCAGTTTTGGTGAAGCATTGGCTAGTAAACTCGGGGAGGAACTACTCGCTTTTGGCAAACTATCATAGCGAGTTAAATAGGCCGATTGGCTGCTTTGCTCTCCATTAGATCCGACAAAGCGGGCTTGGAACCAGAATCTACTCTCTAGCTTCGGAAAACGACTTGGAGGCAGCACCAAACGATAAAACCCACTGGGAGATAGCTCAATGATGGTATCGAATAATTGAAGCGGAACATAAAGCGGTTCTTGACCTACTTTCGTAATTTGATTGATGTTTGCCTTTAGAAATACACGGACTCCCGGCACAGGCAAATCGTTCTCGGTACGAGCTCTGAAAATAAAACTACTGCTATCAGTCAAAAGATCGTAACCAGGTTCTTTATAAAAAGAGAAGACATACTCATCTAGCAAATAATCCTCAAGTTTGAACTGGTTTTGAACGATGATTTGGTTGTTGTCATCTTTGAGGCAGAGGGTATAGTTGCGGTCTAGGCGGAGACTGTCTCCCAATACTGTTTTGAATAAATAAACGCCTGCAGGATTAGGAGCAAGTTTACCCCAAGTCTGGGTTTCTGAAGGATCGCCGGATGGGTAAATACTAAGATTGAGCGATTGATTAAGCTCCTTTCCATCTGAGTCAAGGATGTATGCTTTGAGTTTTAGGCTATCTCCCGGCCGATAAATGGGTTGATTGAGGGCAAGGTAGCCTTGAGTAGTTTCACGGAGATACCATTTTTTGAGTCCGATACCGAGGCGACCTTTCCATTCCTTCTCTTTTTGACGATGACTAGCATAGCTCAGTTGTTTGCTCACAGCATTTACTTCGCTGATCAAGTATTCTGCCTGCTCATTGCGCTCCCATAGCAGGTGGATGGTTTCTTCTGGACTACTGATGCTCAGAACGCCTGATTTTGAGCGTTCGCTAAGGCGAAACAAACCCGAATTGGCATCAAGACTGATAGGGGCATCATCTACCAAAACCACTAAACTATCTGCTGGAAATCGCTTATTGCTAATATGGAGGTAGCGTTCCTCGCCGAGGGTTTGGATCTTAAGGGGGCCAAAATCTGTATGGTGATGAAAAAAGAAATGCTCTTGTCGATCGAATAATGAAGATAGCAGATAATAGCCTTTAGGAACGCTGTCATTAAAATGACGCCTGTAAGCATAAGAATCAGTGGGGAGAACCTTGACAGGATTGCTCAAGGAAGCAAAATCAAATTCGTACTTTTTGCTAGTCAAGAACTGCTTGATCTCTAGGGGCGAGATTGGGTAAAAGGAAAGCCGCGTTACTTGGGCCTGTAAGAGCAATGGCAACAGAAGGAGTCCTGCAATCCAGTATTTTTTCATGCTAATCAGATAATGGTTGCCTAAATCTACATAGTTTTTGTTTCCGTTTTAGCGGAACAGACGTAATTTGCGAGTCTAGTCTAAACGGTATTCAATAGATCTCCTTTATGGAACTTTTTCACATATTATCAGGTGTTGTTAGCCTTTCGGCTATCCTGGCATTTGTCAACCAACGTTATATCAAACTCCCAGCAGCTATTGCCTTGATGCTTGCGGGATTGATTATCTCTTTATTGGTTCAGGGAATTGGAGCTCTTTCGCCTGCTTTTCAGGCGGCGGTAGTGCAAAGCCTTGAGACGATCAATTTTTCAGAGATCGTACTCGACTTTATGTTGAGTTTTTTGCTCTTTGCCGGTGCTTTGCATACGGATTATACCAAGCTCAAAGAGTCTCGTAAACCGATCATCACCTTTGCTACCTTTGGGGTGATCTTTTCTACTTTCCTTGTTGGTACAGGCGTTTACGGTATTTTATACCTACTCGGGCAGCCTTTAGACTATGTATATTGTTTGCTTTTTGGTGCTTTGATCACTCCGACTGATCCAGTGGCTGTGATGGGGATCCTCAAAAAGGCAGGTGTTCCCAAAAAGGTCGAAACCACCATTGTGGGTGAATCATTGTTTAATGACGGAGTAGGCGTAGTGGTCTTTTTACTTTTGCTTGAGATCGCAAGAATTGGTTTCGATCAATTATCAGCCGCAGAGATCGGCTCGCTTATCCTCAAAGAAATAGGAGGTGGTCTGGCTTTGGGGCTGTTTCTTGGTTGGGCCGGCTATCGGATTATGAAGCGTATTGATGATTATCCGACTGAGGTGATGATTACGCTTGCAATCGTGATGGGCGGATATAGTGCAGCATATTATCTGCATTTTTCAGGCCCACTAGCGATGGTAGCAGCCGGACTTTTGATCGGTAATACTGGCCATAAAGGTGCGATGTCAGACATAACGGCTGATTATGTGCATAAATTTTGGGAGATGATGGATGAGATTCTCAATGCGATCTTATTTGTACTGATTGGATTAGAGCTCTTGCTGGTTCCCTTTGAATGGAATTATTTATTGATTGGCTTTATTGCGATCGTGATTGTATTGGGAAGTCGCTATTTAGCTTTGGCTTTACCTTCTCGCTTATTTGGCTTTTTGAAAGATTATCCAAAAGGAACGCTCAATGTTATGACTTGGGGTGGCTTAAGAGGAGGTATTTCGATTGCTTTAGCGCTTTCATTAAGTACGGAGATGGGACGCGAATTTTGGGTGCCGATTACTTATACGGTAGTGATTTTCTCTCTGCTGGTACAAGGTCTGACAGTGGAGCGCTTAGCGCGTAATTTGAAGTAAATCCTTTTTAGTTTCATGCCCTGTGGAGACGCAAGATTTTGCGTCGCGACCTAGCATAATAATCAATATCCTTTCAGATAGGCATATCTGTGGCGACGCAATCCCGAAAGCTTTCGTGGATGCCTCGCGACCTAGCCCTTTGTAATACAAAAAAAATGCCCCGTCGACTTGATCGACAGGGCTCGGCTAATACTGCTATGTAAAAACCTAATGCAAACCTCTTTGTACCATAATGGATTTTTGTCGGTTATTTGCGGTTTGCACTGGCTTTTGATTCGGTAGGTGCGGAATTAAGGGGATCAAAACCGTACCTAGTGGTACACTTTGAAAATATACATTGTTCACATAGTAGTGAGCAGTTTCTTCATCATCCCAGATGATGGTTAGTTTTAAGTTTTCACCAAATGCAAGGTGGACTGAATGAGCCACAAAGCTTGGGATAGATTTTAGTTCTTTGGTCGCACTGCGTGGGAACGCGTCCACTTTAGAATCTGGACCTGCTAATAGCTGACTCCATGCTTGGAGCTCAAAGCTACTGCCCCAAACGGCGTTTGCTTCCTCGGTATTTTTGTGAGCGGCTTTATTCCAATCAAAGCCCAAAGCAGTTTCTAGTCCCATTGGAGCAGGATTGCCGTGTAAGCGAATGATAGAAGACTCCCCTTTGACTATACCGGTAAGTAGCATTTTGCCATCACGTTGTAGGTTTAGAAAGCGTGGTCCATCATTTTGTTCACCACCAATTTTATATTTACTACTACCACCATCACCAAAGGATGGATCGAGATTGCCGTTCTCATAGAGACGGGTCAAAATAGGTTGGCGATCAGAACTTCCTACGATCATCAAACGACCATCGGGTTGACGTCTAAAAGCCGTCGCGTATTCGTTGCCGCCAAAGTCTAGGTAGAGTTGACCTTTTTGACCAAAAGTTTCTTCTAGATAACCATGCTCGTCTAGGCCTACTAAGACAAGATCAAAACCAGTGCCTCGCTCGGGTAAGCGACTATGGCCTAAGAGTCTGATCCGTCCATCTGGCAATACGACCATCTCTGCACAGTAGTCATGCTCTTCGCCAGTATGAAATCGGACTTGGCCGCTATAGTTAAAAGAGTGGTCTATTTTGCCAGTTGGCAATAGACGCCCTACGACAAACTCTCTAAATCTTTCAGGACGGCATGTGCCAGCAAAAAATATTCGCCCCTCAGAGTCCAAAGCGATACTCTCTAGCTCGTCCTCTTTGCCAATATCTACGGTGCGCTTGCCTTGTTTGCCAAAGTCTAAGTCCAATCTGCCAGCCGAATCTATGCATGCAAAGGCAAAATTTCGGGCGGCAACCTTTTCTTTATAACTGGTTCCTGCTATGAGAATGCGCCCTTCGGGCAACAATTCCATGCGGAGACCTTCGTCCCAACCACCAATATCAACTGACTTATAGCCATGCTGACCAAAGGTCGAATCGACTTGACCGTTCGGCAATAGCCGCCAGATAATAAAATCTCTTTCTTGGTCTTTGATTTGAGTACCTAAAAGAAGGATACGACCATCATCCATCTGCTTGAGGTCTGCAATATTACCTCGCATACGGAGGACTTTACTGCCTTCAAAACCCCATTCGGTATCTAGATCACCGTTCTCATCCAATTGGACGATACCTACGTTGCCATCTCGATCATCTATAGGTCCTACGACCCAGATATGTTGATTGGGCAATACAGCTGATAAAAAGGAGGCTTGATTTTTCCACTCGAAAGGAAGCGTTGCAATTCCTTCCTTTCCAAACTGTACGTCAAGGGCGCCTGCCATCGGGAGTTGAGCCCGAAGGAATCCAGAGATGAGCATGGTTGACAGGCAAAGCAATCTAAACATGGGAAAGTACGTTCTTGTACACTTATTATTGATTACAAATAAGGACAATATCAGTGGATACTAAAGTAGTCGGTGCTGAACAGACACTATTAGTTCATGAATGGAAAGATTTCGGAGGAAATCGGATTTTGCAACTTCCGAAGAATAATGGTGCGTTGGAAAAAGCAAGCTTTTCTCTTTTGCTCTTTTAATTGAGGATGTAGCTTTGCGGCTCATCAATTGCCCCCGAATACAGGTACTCTATGTTAATAAAGTCTTATTCCCTTTCCCTCCTTTTTTTACTCGTCATTTCTCTCAATTCTTTATGGGCGCAAGAGTCGAATGTTGCTCACCTCAATGCCAATAATACAGATGAAGTTCCAGTCATTGACGGCTTATTAGACGAAGCCGTTTGGCAAAATGCTAGTTCCACCAAAGGCGCATTTATACAATCTAGTCCCAACAATGGGGAAGCTTCAACTTCTATCACTGAGGTCATTGTTCTTTACAATGATTTTAGCATTTATGTGGGAGCTAAGTTATATGATAATGAGCCCAATGAGATTCGTGCAGAACTAGGTTTGCGCGATGACTTAGAGCGAAACGCCGATCGTTTTTCAATCGGTTTTGACACCTATCTCAATCGACAAAATGCTTTTCTATTTATGGTTACTGCTGCGGGAGTGCAAGCCGATGCTTATGCGACACCCTCTGATGAAGATTTTAATTGGAATGCTGTCTGGAGTAGTGCCGTTGCAATGACGGATTTTGGCTGGTCTGTGGAGATCGAAATTCCTTATTCGGCATTGCGTTTTCCGAAGAAGGAAGTCCAAAGCTGGGGCGTCAATTTTGGCCGCGTGGTCAAACGATACCAAGAGGAAAGCTATTGGCATCCGATCAATCCTAATCTCAATGGAGTAGTCAATCAGTTTGGTACTCTCGATGGCCTAGAAGGTATCAAACCACCCCTTCGCTTACAGCTGACTCCTTATGTTACGGGCTATCTTCAAAAAGAGCCTGGTCAAAATGTTTGGGGCACTTCTCTCACAGGTGGCATGGATCTCAAATATGGCATCAACGAAAGCTTTACGCTCGATATGAGCCTGATTCCTGATTTTGGGCAGGTGCGTTCCGACAACGTCGTGCTCAATCTATCTCCCTATGAAGTACGCTTCGACGAAAATAGGCCCTTTTTTACGGAAGGCACGGAACTATTCAATACCCGTGGCAATCAATTTTATTCGCGTAGAGTAGGGGAGGTGCATGGCTTAGAGCCAACATTGGGTGAGGATGAGATTCTTACTGGAGGCGCGCCTGGGATAGCACCCTTGGTGAACGCTACCAAGGTTTCTGGTAGGACTAAGAGTGGGCTAGGGATTGGGTTCTTCAATGCTGTTACCAATCGTTCTTATGCCACTGCTCGAGATACCCTTAACGGGAACGAAAGAGAAGTGGTGGTGGACCCATTGACCAATTTTAATGTGGTCGTATTTGACCAAAATCTCCGCAATAACTCCAATATATCTGTTCTCAATACCAATGTCTCTCGCACCGATGGCGGTCGTAATGCTAATGTCACTGGCGGAGCTTATTCATTTTTTGATAAGACCAATACTTGGAACATTGCCGGTACTATGGGACTGAGTCAAATTTGGCAAAAGGAGGACGGAGAAACTGGCAATCAGCCAGATGTCGGTTATGCCTATAGTGTCGAAGTCGGTAAGGTGAGTGGCAATTGGCAGTTTCAGCTAGAGCGTCAAGTGGAGTCGGATAATTATCAAATCAACGATATGGGCTTTCTGCGGGCTCCAAATGAAGTGAGCCACGGTTTAGAATTTGGTTATCGCAAAAATGAGCCATTCTGGAAACTCAATTCATTTTCTAGTGAGATAGAAGTCTTTCATATGCAGACTTTTCTACCTCGTGAATTTGACAATATGTCGCTTAGTTGGAGTACGGATGCTACTTGGAATAACTTCTGGAATACCGGTTTTGGTATTGGGGGAAACCCAATGGAGAGTCAAAATCACTTTGAGGCGCGTACTCCGGGTTATATTTTTCGCAAGGCGAAGTCTTACCGCTTGTATGCTTATGCTTCTACTGACTCTCGCAAGCAATTTCAACTCAGCGGCAATACTGGCTTTTGGCAACGGCCTGAATGGGAGCAGACTGATACTTGGATGAGCCTAAATCCTCGTTTTAGAGTTAACAATAAGCTGACCCTCAATCATAATATCTTCCTGATGAAACGACGTGCGGAAATTGGGTACGTCAAGCGTTTTGCTCAAGCCAATGATGATTGGCAGATTATCATGGGGCGCCGCGATGTGTTCAATGTGACCAATCTCTTCACTACAAGTTATACCTTCAATCAGATGATGGGCCTCAACCTGAGAATTCGTCATTATTGGAGCAAAGTAGATTATAACGATTTTTACGACCTGAGTCGTGATGGTTATCTACTCGAAACTGACTATAATGGGATTAATACCGATGGTGTCGAAATCGATGATACCAATTTCAATGCTTTCAATATCGACCTCGTTTACAATTGGCAGTTTGCGCCGGGAAGCTTTTTATCTCTCGTCTGGAAAAATCAGATTTATACCTTCGGTAACGATATCAGTCCTGCTTACTTTGAGAACTTAGCTGAGACATGGCGTTCGCCCCAGCAAAATAGTCTCTCGCTGCGAGTGATTTACTTTTTGGATTACTTTAATGTGCAGCGGGCGCTGAAGCGATAAATTTATGGCGCATACGGTTTGCAAACCATATGCGCCATATCAAATATTATTTAATCGTCCCAGGAAGGTTCGACCCATAAGCCTCATATTCGGCTTTCTTATCCTTTTTGGGCTTGGGATAGTAATTGTTTTTACGATTTATATCCGCCATTCGGTAGCCCGGATCAATCTCTATCGTGTCAACTTGATCTTCGCCTTTTGCCAATTGGATGGTGTAAGTTGGATTGACCCAAGCCCAATCTGCTAAGAGGGTGCGTTCGGCAGGGCCGTACCAGTTCTCATCCTTCTCACCTCGCATGAGCACCATCGGGATATAGTAGTACACTTGGCTGCCATCTTTGTAAGTAACGACTACATCCAATGGCATCGGCATCAAGCCTTCGCGTTTGAGCGTCAGTGAATTTCCTTGCAATTCAAATCCATAATCAATCGTCTTGGTAGAATTGATCCAATACTCAAAGTACCAATCTAGCTGCATACCAGATTCTTTTTCCATGATGCGTTTGAAATCGGTAACGGTAGGATGCTTAAACTTCCAGGTTTCGAAATAGCGACGCATACCTCGCATGAGCGTTTCTTCTCCGATAATATAGCCTAACTGATGAAGGCTAACCTCTCCTTTGGAGTAGGCTGCCGTACCATAAGCACGATTGGTATTATAATGATCTGAATGCGTAGAACTCGGCTCTTCTAAACCTGATTCAACCAAGTTGAGGTAGCTTCTATAAGAACCGGCATGCGGGTTAAGGGAAGGATTGGTACGAATGCGATTGACCACAAATGATTCTGCATAACTCGTGAATCCTTCGTCCATCCAACAGTATAACGACTCATTGGTGGCCAAAACTCCTTGATACCAACTGTGAATGGCCTCATGGACCGTTACATTGATCAGGCCATTGAGACTACGTCCTCCAGTGATCAGAGTGGCCATAGGGTACTCCATACCCCCGTCGCCTCCTTGGATGATGGAGTATTTTTCATAAGGATATTTGCCAAAGTTCTCATTCATGATCTGAAAACACTTCGCTGCATAGGGCTTGAGCTGGTCCCAGTTTTCGGCTACGTCTTTTTGATAGAAAAAGTGTAGCTCGGGGCCGCCCTTCACTTCAAGGCGATCATGGATATAATCAGGGTCCGCAGTCCATACAAAATCATGCACCATTTCTGCCTTGAAGTGCCATGTCAATTTTTCGTCTTCGTCCATTGGAGGAGTATCTGCGATTGCAGGACTACCATATCCTTTGCCTATCTGCTCCGGATTTTGGAGATAACCTGTTGCTGCTACCATATATTTGGCATCAATACTGATTTCGACATCAAAGTTGCCCCACACTCCGTGGAACTCACGACCGATATAAGGATTGGAATGCCAGCCTTCATGGTCATATTCTGCCATTTTGGGATACCACTGAGCCATAGAGTAGTCAATACCCTCTCTATTGTCTCTACCAGAGCGACGAACCTGTAAGGGCACTTGACCATTAAACGCCATGTCAAAGTAGGCACTTTCACCGGGTAAGATTCCTTCTTGCAGTTCCACTATTAGGATCGTGCCTTCCAAAGTGTACTTGACTGGACGCCCATTATGACGAAGGGTAGTGATCTTTTGGTAGCCAATTTCACTTTCGCTGAGGGCTTGAATACGACTTTTAACCCTGCGATCTGGATCTGCAATATTGCGCGAACGCACATCCATCATGCTATTGGGCTGGAAGGCATTGAAATATAAGTGGTAGTAAACACGTGTTAATGTATCCGGAGAGTGATTGACATAAGCAAGTTGTTGCCGTCCTGTGAACTGATGGTTTTCGGCGTCAAAGTCAATCTGCATTTCGTAGTTGACTTCTTGCTGCCAGTAATCCGCTCTTGCAGAGAACGCAAAAACAAATAGTAGTAGTAACAATAATGATTGGCGAAGCATATTTTCTGGATTATTATGAATCGTTTGTGAGCCCAAAAGTATAAAAAAAGCCTGTCTAAGTGGCTTTTATGCTAGCCTTATCGTCTTAATCTCAAAAGCAGGTCTTAAATTAAGCCTTATGAAAACGATTCATGTCTCTTTACTTAGCCTGAGTCTCTGTGTTTTTTTTGCCTTTCAGGCGAACGCTCAAACCAAAATTAGCTGGCCTCTCCTAGCCAAAGTAAGCTATGAAGGCTCAGAAGCGGAAGGCAATGGAGTACCAGTATTTGATGAAATGATCACAACTCTGGATAGTCAAATCGTAGAGATTGAAGGCTATATGTTGCCTTTGACGGTTGATAATCAACGTTATATCTTATCTCGTTATCCCTTTTATAACTGCTACTTTTGCGGTAACGCTGGTCGCGAAACGGTCATCGAGCTTCATCCCAAGGCAAAGGAGTGGGAATTTGACATTGATGACAAAGTCAAGATTCGAGGTAAACTAATACTTGTTGAGGATACTGAGAGTCTGATCTTTGAACTCGTAGAGGCAGAAGAAGCGGATTGAACTAAGCGTTCTGCGAAGCAAAACTAAAATGCTTACGCAAATTAATTACATGGGCACTGATCAAAGCGATAGAAGCCGCATAAACCACATAGTGTAGATAATCGGCATAAGTTTCAAAGACTACGGCGATCGCCAGTGTGCCATAGGTCAACCATAGCATGGAACGCAAAAACTTGCTTGTAGTATGCTTGGTCGAGAACCAAACTGCAAATAAGCCAATGGCTAGAAATAGATAATTCCATTGATCAGCGAGGAAAAAATGGCTATGCTCATGCATATGAGCTGAGGCGCCAAGTACAATCGGAGCGGCGAGGCAATGGATCATACAAACCACTGCGCTGATAATACCAATGAAATCTGAAGTGTGTGCTTTGGTTGAGCTGAACATCTATTCGGTCTAACTTTTGTGCAATTTAGAGTCTTAACTGACAAAATGCAATTCTGTTGCATTTGTGCGCCAAAATTTTCTATATCTTTGTCCCTGCGCTCAAAAAAGCATGATTCAAACCCAAAACTTATCCTTCGCTTACCGTCAGTCTGGAGAAATTAAATTTCCTGATATTAGCTGCGTCCCCGGCGAAAGCTTATTGATCCTCGGACGTTCTGGCACGGGCAAAACTACTCTCTTACAACTACTCGCTGGTTTGCGTAAACCAGACGCTGGCTCAGTGATGATCGGTCAAACTGATCTCGCGGCTCTATCTAGCCAGCAATTGGATAGCTTTCGAGGCAAAAATATTGGGTTGGTCTTTCAACGCTCTCACTTTGTACGATCGCTCAACGTTAGAGACAATTTATTACTAGCACAGCAACTCGCGGGCCTAGCTAAAGATCTAGAACGGATAAGATTTCTCCTCTCTCGCGTAGAATTGAGCGATAAACTGCTACAAAAGACCCAAAATCTCAGCGTTGGTGAGCAACAAAGGGTCGCCATCGTGCGAGCGATCTTGAATAAGCCAAGATTGATATTGGCAGATGAACCCACTTCTGCCTTGGACGATCAAAATTGTGAGGAAGTCTTTCGCTTATTGAGCATACAAGCTAAGCAAGAAGAGGCTGCGCTGATCATCGTAACGCATGACAATCGTCTCAAATCGAAGATCGCCAATCATGTGCAGATGTAAAGAATAACCAATATCGAATCTCAATGAACTATACCTAAGTTCCTTTTACATTCAACATTGAAATTCGATATTCAAAATATAAAAGGTGTCAATACTCAATCTCAGTTGGAAAAATCTACTCGCAAAACCACTCAATACTTCATTGAGTCTGTTGCTTTTGCTCTTTGGAGTAGGCACCATCTCGCTATTGTTTTTGCTTAACTACCAACTAGATCGCCAACTCAAGGAAAATGTCCGTGGAGTAGGTTTGATCATCGGTGCAAATGGTAGCACTACGCAGATCATGTTATCGTCTATCTATCAGATCGGTAGTCCCACTGGCAATATCCAGTATGCTGATATTGAGCGTTTTGCGGAGCATCCTGCCGTGAAATATGCAGTGCCACTTTCTTATGGTGATGGCTATCGTGGCTATCGTGTGATGGGCACTAGCCCCGATTATCTCAAACTCTATAAAGCTAATATCGATCAGGGAAGGCTCTGGGAGGCTGAATTTGAAGTCGTGCTTGGGGCTAGAGTCGCAGAGGAAACCCAAATGCAGATCGGTGATACCTTCAGCATTGGGCATGGATTGGAGCAACATAGTGATAAACCCCTGAAAGTGGTCGGTATCTTGGCTCCTGCTTACTCTGTGGTCGATCAATTGATTTTGACTGATTCTCGCACTTTGCCAGCAGTACATGGACATGCTGAGGCAGAGCATGAAGCGCATGAAGCGCATGAAGAGGGGGAAGAGCACGAAACCCATGAGCATGAGCTAGAAGAAATCACTGCTTTGCTATTGTCATTCAAAGAAGGCAAAGAAGGCATGTCTCTCTTGCTTTCGGGCATGATCAATCGAAATTCAAAACTCAAAGCAGTCCTCCCTGCCGCCGAACTAAGCTATATCAATAAGCAAATGGGGGTAGGAGTGGGGACATTGCGCGCCTTTGCGATCATTATTATGATCGTGTCGGGGCTGAGTGTATTTATTTCGCTTTACAATAGTCTCAAGGAGCGTCGCTATGAAATGGCACTCTTACGATCTCTGGGAGCTTCTCCGGCCTATTTATTGTGGAGTGTATTGTTGGAAGGGCTCATTTTATCGGTTTTGGGCTTTGTACTCGGAATTGCAGCCAGTAGAGCAGGTATGTGGGTATTGTCGCGAGTATTGACCGAGCAGTACCATTATGACTTTGGCGCGGGATTCTTTTTGTGGCAAGAGGAGGGGATACTCGCTGCGCTAACGCTTGGGATTGGCCTTTTAGCGGCAATCATTCCTGCGATTCAAGCGTATAATACACCGATAGCAAAGACTTTGACTAATGCGTAGAACCTATCTAACTCTCATATTTGCCTGTTTGCTCAGTGTATCTTTTGCACAAGATAAGATCAATTGGCCCTTTTTGGCCGATGTCCAATACTCTTATATTCAAAATTACGATGCCAATGTCTGGTACGGCACGCCTAGCTTTGGTGAGGCAATCCAAGCGCTTGATGGCAAGGAGGTAATC
This sequence comes from Bacteroidia bacterium, assembly GCA_045106675.1. Lineage (GTDB taxonomy): Bacteria > Bacteroidota > Bacteroidia > J057 > J057 > JBCAWW01. The sequence continues at coordinate 41,926 of JBGCFA010000306.1, read as the reverse complement.
ATCAAAGGCTACGTTCTACCGCTGGACGTAGATGGCAATCAATATGTGCTTTCAGCTAATCCCTTCAATACCTGTTTTTTTTGTGGTGGGGCAGGGCAGGAGTCGGTGATGGAATTGAGGCTGGACAAAAAGCGCCGCAAATACGAAACCGATCAAGTGGTAACTTTTATTGGTACGCTGAGACTCAATGATGCCGAACTCGAACTCAATTATATACTAGAAAATGCTCGTCCCTATGAAGGCTAATCTGTTGACCAATATGCTACTAGGCCTCTTGCTTATTAGCTTGGGTGCTTGTGGGGGGGAAGGGAGTACTCCTGCGGAGAACGCTCAGCTAGATAGCGAGCAGGCTGATAGCTCAAAAAAGGTCGCGACTGTTTCGGAAACGAAAGAAGCAGCCATACCAGAAGGTTTTCAAAAAATTACTTGGGACCAGCTAGCAGATGTACGCTTTGAAGTACGCTATTTTGAAGATGCTCAGGACTCTCTATTGTTCCCAGCGTTCGGCGAAGCCGTGCAAGCGATGGCAACTAAGAAAATCGCTATATCAGGCTATGTCATCCCGATTACCTATGATCGTTATGTGCTATCTGCCAATCCCTTTAGCCAATGCTTCTTTTGCGGTAATGCCGGACCCGAATCCGTCATGGAGCTTAATATCAATGATCTCGAAGGAATACTCTTTCATACGGATGAGTTCCGCACCTTTACGGGCGTATTCAAACTCAATGACTTAGACGTCAATCAGCTCAATTATCTATTGGAAGATGCTAGGGCGTTGTAGAGCTTAATAAATTTCTACGCTATGGAGTTACCCAAATCTTCGCACTCTGATTCGCTGTTCCAGAACGCCATCTCAATAAATAAATCCCGCTACTAATTGAACCGACTGGCCATTCAATCGTGCTTTCGCCTGCTTTGATTTGACGGCTATTGACCAAAGCGCCATTGATGCCATATAAGCCGAGTTCTCCGGCGACAAGGTTGAGCGTTCGGCTAAGCCGCAGTGATTGATCTGCCTCTACAAAGTAGTAGCGCCAACTGAAGTCATCTCGTAGATCCAAAGCGGTATTGAGGGCGCAAATAGAGGCGGGAGCGGCACTGTAATCATAAATGACACTATCACAAGAGGTAACGACTGCTGCTGCTCCAGCTTTGATGATTTTCGAGTTAGGACCATGGAAGATGGTGTTGATCGTTTGGCTACCCGCATCGTAAACGGCCTCTTTGGGGATATAGACAGTATTGAGACCTCCTGTGGTGCCTTGGTAATAAGCGCCATCTTCGAGGAATACGGTATTGAAGTTTCCGCTAAGAGTCAAGCTATCTCCAGTGCACACCCAGAAACTCTTGCTAGATAAGGTTGTATCCCAATTTTGGTTCACCTGTAACACATCAGCCGGAATTACGAAGCTGCAATTAGGTGGGCTCCAATTGTCAAATAGGATTTGCAGCGAATCAATCGGCTCCTTACCAAAAGGGGTTTGGGCCACCACGATATCGAGATAGGGCGAAGCATAAATATCATTGGGACGAGCTACCCGAATATAGGCTGACTGAGAAGAAACGCCTTCATTGAGGCAACGACTATCCGCACCGGGCACATTGGCACCTTGCAAAGCCTCCATTAAGCGTTCGGCGAGTGAGCCGCTAGCGTTGAGAAAACGAGTCTCCATGGAGTCCAATATCTCTTGGCCTAGCAAGATGTTGCCTTGTATGGAATAATAGGGTCCGACGATTTGGTTTTTGTAATCAAAGCAATTTGCTCCTGTGTAGGCGGCTGCCCTTGGCGAACGATTGGAATCAAGGGCGGCAATGCCATACTGCCGTATAGTTGCATCATTTTGTACATCATTGGCTATCAGATAATTGATGATTTGATCTGGTGTCGCGCCCATCAACATTTGGTTACGGGCATTGGTTTGGTTGCTTTGGCGATAGGCGGCTTGCGTATTGATAGCGCCTTTAGCAGGGATCAAATCTCCAATGATAGATACTCCTCCGGCAATCACACTTGCATCCAAACAAGAAGCCCCAGCACTGCCTACTTCTCCTGTGGTACTATCTACTGCAACGATAGAAAAAGTGTCTTGGCTCAGTCCAAGAAAGGGGGAAAGCAAAATGCTAAGGAGTAAAAATAAATCTTTCATAGGAATAGTCTTAACGCTAAGCCTTACAAGATAATCGCTAATAGGGGAACAAAAAACGACGCCCCAAAGGACGCCGTAATCTTAGTATATATATTTGATGGACTAGGCACCATCGTTTTTGGCGCGTGCTGCCTCTACTTCTTCTTTAGTTACTTTTGAAGCTTCATTGCCCCAGCTATTACGTACATAAGTCAAGACATTGGAAAGCTCAGCATCTGATAGGAAGTCATGAGGAGTCATGATACCATTGTAAGTTTCTCCATTGACGATCAACTCTTCTCCATTAAAACCATTGAGGGCGATCAATATCAGTGCTTCTTTGTCGCCTAGTACATATTCTGTATCAATCAAAGGAGGATAGATACCGGCGGCACCTTGGCCATTTTCCATATGGCAAGCGATGCAGTATTGCTTATAAACGGCTCCACCTTGGGCCATTACGGCAGCATTGATCTTAGGAGTGGCTGCTTCTACAGGAGCATCGGTCTCTGCACTGCCCTCTGTACCACCACCACAGGCGATAAATAATAATGCGGCAAAAAGGAAAGTCAAATATTTCATCGTAGATAATTATAGGGTATGTTTTGATTTTTCGTGTATAAAAATAGGGCTTTAGCGCTTAGGATAGTAGGTGATTCGCTAAATCTTGCTCACTTTGATTTCGTATCACAATATTACGACTAACATCACAAAGATTTAGCAGCTATGCAAGCGGTTTCGTTGCTTCATTTGCTTTGGGTTGTTTGCCGCTTATCCGCCAATAGGTTGCAAGTAGAGAGCCCGATATATTCATCCAAGGGCCAAATACAGTTGCCGCTAAGCCCATCGTACCTGCTAAATTCATACTGACCGCTAAGCCAGCAGCAAGGCCACTGTTTTGCATGCCTACTTCTAAGGCGATGGTACGACAGTTTTCTTCCGTCATACGGAACGCTTTGCATATTCCGTAGCCAAGTACATATCCAATGCTATTGTGTGCTATGATGATCAGGACCAAGGTCCAAGCTACCATTTTGAGTCCTTCATGCCCGACAGCGGTGATGACAAGGATGATGAAAGCAATCCCAAACATAGAGATGAGCGGCAAAATCTTTTTCAAAATTGGAAAGCGATCTTTACGCCACATATTGAATAATAATCCGAGGCCGATAGGGATGATGACGATTTTGAAAATACTCAACATCATATCGAATACAGAGATCTCAACCAATTGATTGGCAAACAGTTTCATCAATAAGGGTGTCAAAAAAGGCGCTAAGAGCGTCGCAACGGCTGTTAAAGTAATCGAAAGCGCAAGATTGGCTTTGGCCAAATAAGACATGACGTTGGACGCGAGTCCGGAAGGAGAGCAACCGACCAATATCACTCCAGCTGCAATTTCTGGAGGCAAGTCCGTCATACTCACCAATCCATAGCCCACTAAGGGCATCAAGCTAAATTGGCAGATCACTCCTACCAATACAGCCTGAGGCATTTTGAGGACGTTTTTGAAGTCTAGCCACTTTAACTCAGTACCAACCCCAAACATGATGATCATCAATAGCGGGACAATCAAGCTTTTGGTTTCAAAATCACCGACATGGGTAAAATAGTCTGGAAAGGAGATCGCGAGCAGCACAACCACAAAAATGCTCAGCGGAAAAAATAAGCCTCGTAATAGTAGCTTGCGCGCTTTTTGTGATTCACTGCTAGTAGTAGTCATGGGAGGAAATACGACAATCTTTTACTTTTGCCCAAACACTTGCTCGATCAGGATGTCGCCGATCTTGGGCCCAAAGTGAAAGGGATCTTTGAATAAATCTTTATCACTGGTAAGCGAATCCTTTTTGTGAAAGTCGTAAACTGGTCCTAAACTGTGTAGATCAGCGAGGAAGCGATCATAGGCATCTTGTTGGGCATGTTCGATGATCTTGTCCTGCAACTCTATGTGAGTAGGGAGGATAATAAACTGATAATCAATATTTTCTGCTTCGCAGAACGCTACCACTTCTTGCAGTTGAGTATAGTAGTTCGCCGGATAGGCGTAATCTCTATAAAAGGTCGTGGCTAAAAAATTCAACTGATGCTGCCAAAAAGCTTCCTTGTCCATCATCGGTTTGGTTAGGACCGTTTGCTGACCTGAAATTTGATCTTTAAGTATGTAATAACAGCTTTTGAGTACTGACTGATGAATGACATAGCGATAAGGATTGGCGATCAATTCTTTGGCCTCCCGGCAACGATTGTCATTGTTAAATGCATTGTAACGACCAAAGTTGAGGCCGAAACTCACACTTTTAAGTTTCGTTTGTTTCGTCGCAAACCAGAAGGTCTCGATCATCTCAGGTACAGTGCCTCCACCAAATGCAAAATTGAAATAGCGCTCTCCGGTAATGCGTAGCATTTGTTCCTCCGTCAGGCCTTCCATCCGAGAATCACCCAATAAGATGCGTTCTACTGGTGCTTCCTGATAGCGCAGGTATTTCCAAAAAGTATAGTTGAGATGGAAGGAGATATATTCTTTTTCGGAACGCGGGATAAGAGCGTTCTGTGAAACAAAGTCAAAAGGATCGACCAAGGCTACTCCTCCAAAAATGAGCAAAAAAGGTAGGCTCATTAATAACAAGCGACGGATGAACGCAGATATTTCTGGTAACAACATAGCTTAAAATTGGAAGTAGATAAATTGGGCGGATTGGTTGAAAGCCCCGAAATAAAGAATCCAGCCTGCGAGTAGGTAATAAAAAGCGTATCGTACCCAATGAGGGATTCTCGCCATGAGGTGGGGGAAGTTTTCGGTGCCGATAAGCCAATCAATACTCACCAACATCGCAAAGGAGAGCATCGAGAAAATAAACTCTTGTCTAGCTCCGATAAAACTGCGTAACGCCATTCCAAACTCTGAGAGTGAACTGACTTGCGTGATGAGGTTTTCGGGTATACTACTAATCAAACTGAAGGCATCACCCACGCTATTGGCGCGAAAAAAGATCCAGGCGACGCAGACAATCACAAAGGTAGAGCCGCGATGTAACCAGCCAGCCCCCCTTGGGTAACGCTTGATTTTCATGAGCCAAGCCTCAAAAGCGGAGATCACACCATGTATTGCTCCCCAAATGATAAAGGTCCAAGCTGCGCCATGCCAAAGTCCTGATATAAGAAAGGTCAGCAACAGATTGCTCAACCAACGTGCTGTGGAGGCGCGATTGCCTCCGAGTGGGATATAGACATAGTCTCTAAACCATGTTGAGAGGGAGATATGCCATCTGCTCCAAAACTCTTTCAGAGAACGACTAAAATAAGGGGTCCGGAAATTGACCATTAGGTCGAAGCCAAATAGTTTGGCAGTACCGATGGCAATATCTGAATAGCCAGAAAAATCACAGTATATCTGGAAGGCGAAAAAGACAGTAGCGATGATGATTGTGATGCCGCTAAAGTTTTCCGGACTGTTAAAAACCACTTCTACATACTGAGAGAGGCGATCGGCGATGACTACCTTTTTGAACAAACCCCACAATATCAGTTCTAATCCTTGTCTCGCATTTTGCCTTGTAAAGGAACGCTGCTCTTGGAACTGAGGTAAGAGATGAGTCGCTCTTTCAATAGGACCGGCTACTAATTGTGGGAAAAAACTGACAAAAGCGAAAAACGTGACAGGGTCTTCACATGGTTTTAACTTGCCCCGATAGATATCAATGGTATAGCTGAGCGTCTGGAAAGTATAAAAGCTAATCCCCACAGGCAGGATAATATTGAGCGTCGGCCAATCTAAACTGAGGCCCATGCCTCCGAGGCCATCCATCAGAGAGTGGACGAAAAAATCATAGTATTTGAATACGCCGAGCATACCCAAATTGCTCATGAGACTTAAGCCGAGCCAGCGTTTCGCAATTCTCTTTGTTGGGGCCTGAGCGACTTTAAAGCCGATTAGATAGTCTAAAGCGGAGCTAAATATGATCAAGGCTAAAAAGCGATAATCCCACCAACCATAGAAGACATAACTAGCTACTAGGATCAGAAGATTCTGAGCTTTGAGGTGTCTGCGTAGCCTACTCCAATAAAGCAGAAAGACCAGCGGTAGAAATATGGCAAACTCGATAGAATTGAAAAACATACGCTAAGCGATATATGCTCCAAAATTATTTTTAAGCTTTGGATTTTCCCGCTGATAGTAGTGCTTATTCTTTCGTGTTTATGCCCTCTTGATTTAGAGATGTTTTTACGTTGAACTTATGTTTGATTTATATATTTTCTTGCTTACAAATTTGATTTGATCGAAATATATTTGTCAAAATCAAAGTTTTTTATGTCCAAGAAAACTAGAGTTGCTATAATTGGTGTAGTTGGAGTACCTGCTCGATATGGGGGACTTGAAACCCTCGCTCACCATTTTGTACTAAACCTTGCCGACCGTTATGAGCTTACTGTTTATAATACCAAAACCATGTATGAGCCAAACGAAAGGCCAGATACATGGGAAGGTGCCAAAGTCAAATACATTCCTTTTAAAGCCAATGGCGCTCAAAGCGTAATTTATGATATCATCGCCATGCTATGGGCGGTATGGAGCCATGACGTATTAGTCGTCTTAGGTGTTTCTGGCGGATTAGTCATGCCGCTTATCAAATGGTTTTTCCCTTCCAAAAAACTGATTGTCAATATTGATGGACTCGAATGGCGACGTCCTAAGTGGGGCAAATTTGCCAAGTCTTATCTCAAGTTTGCCGAAAAAATAGCCAACCGCTATGCTGATCGCATTGTGGCTGACAATAAAGGTATTCAGGATTATGTAACCGAAATTTATGGTCGCGAATCTGATATGATTGCTTATGGCGGAGACCACGCAGGTAGTGCTGAAATCCTGGCTGAGGATCGTGCAAGCTATCCTTTTCTCGAAGGGCGCTATGCCGTTAAAGCATGCCGTGTCGAACCCGAAAATAATATTGAAATGATCTTAGAGGGCTTTTCTCGCTTCGAGGATATCTCTCTTGTCATCCTTGGCAACTGGAATGATAGCGCCTTTGGCCGCAATATGCGTCAAAAATATGGCCAGTTTAAGCACATTTATATGTTAGACTTTATCCGTGATATGCGGGTATTGGATATGCTGCGCGCGAACTCTTATGTCTACTTGCATGGTCATAGTGCTGGTGGTACAAACCCTTCTTTGGTAGAAGCGATGAATCTCGGTTTGCCGATCATCTCCTTTGATGTCGTCTTCAATCGTGAGACCACGGAGAGTAAGGCTATTTTCTTTGATACAGCCGAAAAATTACTTGCCGAATTACGGCAGCTGACTCCAGAAAGCCGTGAAGCCACCGGCCGCAATATGCGTGAAGTCGCCCAGCGTCGCTACACTTGGAAAATTATCTCAGAGCAGTATGCCAGCAGTATCGAAAAGTCTCTACAACATGATCGTTCGCATAGCGAATTCCCTAATCCACAATCAGCAGTCTAACTCATAAACAAACAGCTTTATCTTCCCCACTTTTTCACCTTCCCAATGAATAGAAAATGGATCTTATATAGCTGGATATGCTTCTTCCTTTTAGGAAGCGGCATGCTCCATGCTCAATTGGTAACTACTATAGCTGGACAAGCTGAGGTCATTGGCAATACTGATGGGCAGGCTTTGAGCCAAGCCCTATTTAACAATCCTCATGGAATCGCTATAGATGGTCGCGGTAGACTCTATATCGCAGATCGTTGGAACCATAAGGTCAGAATGATGGATACCCAGACTGGCTTGGTTACTACTCTTGCTGGTACCGGTCAAATCGGTGCTGACAATGGCCCCGGTAATGTTGCCCGTTTTTATGAACCATGGGGCATCACTTGTGATAATGACGGTAACGTTTACGTTGCTGATACCAAAAACTATCTCATTCGTAAGATTGATACCCTCGGTAATGTAACTACTATTGCCGGTTCGGGTAGTTTTGGCGTTCAAGATGGCTCAGCTCTTTCGGCCCGCTTCGCGGAACCCTCGGGCATAGTCTTAGGCCTAGACGGTAATCTATATATCTGTGATCATATTGGTCATACGATCCGCAAGCTTACTCCCGGTGGTGTGGTTACTACGATTGCTGGTCAAGCATTTGTTGACGGAGATACAGATGGTCCGGGGGCGATAGCGCGTTTTTATCGACCTTTTGATATCGACATCGATCTCGATGGCAATATTATCGTAGCAGACGAATGGAACCATAAGATTCGGAAAGTTACTCCTACTGGTTTCACTTCTACCATAGCCGGCTCTGGTTTATTGGGTAGCGATAATGGTCCCGCTGATCAGGCTCGATTCAACTTTCCTTGGGATGTTGCTGTTGACTCTAGCGGCGCACTATTTGTCATGGATGGGTATAATTTTACGATCCGTAAAATTGTAAATGATACGGTTTCGACTTATTGCGGTACTACTAGAAGTACTGGCGCACAAGATGGATTTGGCGATCAAGCCTCCTTTAGCGGTGCAACCGCCTTGGTTTATGATTTCAATTCAAACTCTCTTTTTATCGCCGATGCCTTCAATGAGCTTATCAGGCGAGTCGATCCTAGTACAGGGATTAGCCTTCTCAACGATCTGAATCTTAAAAAAAATGATACGATTTGTATCGGCACCAATGTCGTTTTCACAGCCATGCCTACAAATTTTGTAGGCTATGATTTTTACGTGGATGGCAATCTGACTCAAAGCAATGTTATCAACCAATTTGCTTATAACTTCAAAGATCCCGGTCCAGTAAGTTTTAAAGTTGTTGGTACACATGCGGATGGCTGGATGGTTGAATCTGAAATTTTCACCCTCATTGCAGTCGATGCACCTGATGCTAACTTTACATACGAATTGCTTCAATCAGGTGTCAATGGCAATGAGGTACGTTTTATACCATTCGATACTACTGCCAACAATTATTGGTGGGATTTTGGAGACCCCTCATCGGGAACGGCTAATCTCTCAAGCCTCAAATCTCCCATACATTTATACCCAGACGAAGGACCATACAGTGTCAGTTTGCGAGTCTCCAATGGTGGGAGTTGCGTTGATACCGTTTACAAGGCAGACTTTGTCGGGATTTTGGCCCTGACGGCAAGCCCTATCCAAATGAGGGATACCATATGTCTGGGAGAATCTGTCAGCTTTGCTGCTTCCACTCAAGCTTATAATACATACCGATTTTTTGTCAATGGGACTCAAGCTGTGAGTTCTGCAGCGCATACCTTCACTAGTACCCCAAATACCGTAGGCGCTTACGAAGTCTATGTCGAAGGGGTTGATGGGACTGGACAGATTTTTCAATCTCCCGTATTTTTGTTTGCAGTATCGGCGCCTCCTTCATCTGACTATACTTGGCAGACGCAAGGCCAAGTGGGCAATCAATATCAGGTAGATTTTGTAGATATGAGTTCTGGTGCCACTGCATGGGACTGGACGTTCGGCGATCTAGCCGCTGGTCCTCTCAACAACTCTACCGTTCCTAATCCCAGTCATCTTTACAGCAATTATGGTCGTTACGATCTGCAATTGATTACCACAGGAGCGGGAGCTTGTAAAGACACTCTGATTGACAATGCTGCAATCGTGGTCGCAGGCTTGCAAGGACAAGCTGAAAATTCTCCCGGTATTTGGACAGATATGCCTTATGGTGATACGCTCTGCGTTGGAGAAGCTTTACAGCTATTAGCAAAGCCTCAGGGTTTTGCTCAATACGAATTTTACCTCGACAATACCCTTTTACAAGCAAGTGCTTCAGATATCCACAATACAATCCTTAGTCAAAGCGGTAATTACCGCTTTCGCTTGGTGGGAGTAGAAAGTAATGGCAGACGGATAGAAGGCGGTGAGTGGAAGGTATATGCGATCTCTCCCCCGGTGGCGGATTTCGCCATTGTGGATCGTCGCGTTACTCCACAAGGATTTTTAGTAGAGTTTGCCGCTCAAGGCACGGGCTATAGTAGTTATCGTTGGGACTTTGGTGATATCGCTTCGGGTTTGGATAATCAATCTGATTTGGCACAACCCACTCATACTTACGCTGATTTTGGTAATTATACTGTTAATCTGATTGTCGCAGTAGGAGGGAGCTGCCGTGATACCGTGAACAAAGTAGATGCTGTCGTATTCAAAGATGAACCTGGCAACCTTTTTATTCCCAGTGCTTTTACGCCTAATGGAGATGGAGCAAACGATCAACTTTACCTCTATGGCAATAATATCGCTGCCTTTGAGTGGTCCATCTACAATGAATGGGGAGAACGAATCTTTAATAGCCAAACTCTCGGACAAGGCTGGGACGGTACTTATAAAGGTCAGCCTTTGCCTTCTGATACTTACGTCTATTTGGCTAAGGTTATTTTGGCCAATGGACAACATGTAAGCTTACACGGACAAACCACCCTATTAAGATGAGGAAACTTTTATCCTATATATTCCTATTGGGAGGTGTTTTGGTGGCTAATTCCTTAGAGGCACAAGACCCTCACTTATCTCAATATTTTCAATCGCCGGTCTTTCAAAACCCAGCGAATATTGGTCGTTTTGATGGTAGCATTCGTTTGCAAGGACATTATCGGCAGCAATGGGCAAGCATCTCCAATGGTTTTATTACTAGTTCAGCCCATGCCGATTTCAAACTTGCCAATATGGGCCTTTCGCTAAGTTTTGTTGATGACAATGCTGGCACGGCTGGATTGACCCATACCAATGCACTCCTTGGTTTTGCTTACCACAAAGACTTTCTTGATTTACGCCATCGTTTTTCCTTAGGGGCGCAATTAGGTTTTATTCAAAAAGGATTTGATCCCTCGGCGCTTACTTTTGGCAATCAATGGGTCTTTGACCAAGGCGTGGACATAAGCCTGCCCTCCGGTGAAAACTTCTTTAATACTCAACTCACGATTGGAGATGTCAATTCAGGAATCGCATATACCTACAAAGCTCCAGAGCCCAAGTGGTTGATGGGAGCCCATCTAGGCTTAGCTTTCGCCCATATTACTCAGCCCGACATCAGTTTCTTTAATGCTGAAGGCTACTTGCCGATGAAGATGAGCGCGATTGCAGAAGTGGATATTCTCAGCGGAGAACGCATTCAACTTAGGCCGTCTGTATTATATGCACGTCAAGGAGTCGCCCGTGAGATTGTTCTTGGAGGTCGCTTACGATATGAAATTGATACGGAAGTACATTTTCATGCCGGAGCCTACTATCGTCTCCAAGATGCTTTAATTCCATATGTAGGCTTATCTTTCAATGGGATGGATATCGGTTTGAGCTATGATGTAAACCTGTCTCCTCTCAGTCAAGTTACCAATCTCAGAGGGGGCTTGGAGCTGAATATCTCCTACATCTTGAATGGCTCGATCAAGCCTAAGTCTAATTATGATGCGCGAAATGCTCGTAGTCTGCGAGATCAAGATGGTGACGGTATCAAAGATCGTAGCGATAAATGCCCTGATATTCCCGGTTTACGGAGATATGGGGGCTGCCCAGACTCGGATGGCGATGGGATAGTTGATGAAGAAGATCTTTGTCCTACTCAGCCCGGTCCCAAAGAACGTAATGGTTGTCCTGCTCTTGATCGTGATGGGGATGGGGTTTTAGATGCCTCCGATACTTGTCCTGATGTCCCGGGATTGATTGCCTTCAAAGGTTGTCCCGATACTGATAATGATGGTTTGCCTGATGATGTTGATAAATGTCCGGAGCAAGCTGGGCCAAGAGCGCGTAGCGGTTGTCCTTCTTCCGACATTGACGCTGATGGCGATGGTATTCCTGACAAGATTGATCTTTGTCCTACTATGATCGGCCCTGCCGAACTCCAAGGTTGTCCAGACACAGATAATGATGGAATCTCTGACTTTGAAGATGTTTGTCCAAATGTGGCTGGTGAAAAGATTCATAATGGGTGTCCAACCAAAACCCTAGACACTGATGGAGATGGCATCTTAGACCCACAAGACAAATGCCCAATGGTGGCTGGATTGCCTCAATTTGGTGGTTGCCCTGATACAGACAAAGACGGGATCAATGACTTTGAAGACAAATGTCCTCTAACGCCGGGCTTGCCTCAAAATCAAGGTTGCCCAACTCAAAATATGGATGCTGATGGTGATGGGATTATGAATCCTGTCGACCGCTGTCCTTATGTGCCTGGTTTACCACAATTTCAAGGTTGTCCTGACTCGGACCGAGATGGGGTTTCAGACCTAGATGATAAGTGTCCGACTATCTATGGTACGATCGCAAATGCTGGCTGCCCTAACAATGGGATGAGTCCTAACAATCCGACCATGCCAACTCCGGCCGCACATCCTAGTTTTGGACCTGTTGAATTTGATACAGACCAAGCGGTAATCAAAGCTTTCTATTTCAATATGCTCAATCAATTGGCTGAGTATATGCGCGTCAATCCACAGCTCAAATTGATGATTGCAGGCCACACTGACGCCGAAGGGGATCCAATGTATAATATGGTCTTAGGGCAAAACCGTTCCAAAGCCATCAAATACTATCTGATATCCAGAGGGGTTGATCCTCAACGTATTTCGGAGCTGAGTTATGGTGAAATATTACCTAAAAAAGAAAACCAGACCGCTGGTGGTAAGGCACGAAACCGCCGTGCGGAACTCATCCTTACCAATTAGTAGGGATATGATCAAACGAAGCAAAGCCCGTCTTTGGAGGACGGGCTTTGTCATACACACACACTAACGAAAACTACAACTACTACTACTATTACTATCTTTTTCTAAAAATTTCCTATTACTCTGTAAGCATATTTGGCAATGTTTGCTTACAACTAAGTATTCGTAAGACGCGCATAAAAGATTCATTGAGTGAAGCTCTTTTGAGCAAGCGTGTCGATCCTGTGAACATCCGTGTCATTCAAGCCTATTCTAGGAACGGATTTTTCCTTGTACCTTCGTTAGATGCAAAGCCTGACTGATATACGTAAGGATTTTCCTCTCCTTCGGCGCCATCTTGGCCTTGCGTATCTCGATAGTGCAGCTAGCAGTCAGAAGCCACAAATGGTCATCGATGCTATTCAACATTATTATACTGATGACAATGCCAATATTCATAGAGGTATTTATGATCTCTCCATGCAGGCTACATTAGCTTATGAAGGAGCCAGAGATCAGTTAAAGACTTTCATTGGCGCTAAGGAAAGCCGAGAGATAATATTCACCAAGGGTACTACCGATGGCATCAACCTTGTCGCAAATAGCTTCGTCGCTCCCCAATTAAAAGCGGGCGATATAATTTTGGTCTCGGCGATGGAGCATCACGCCAATCTAGTGCCTTGGCAGCAAACTTGTCAACAGACGGGGGCTCATTTAGAGATTATTCCTGTTACAGAGCAAGGTGAGATTCTCTGGGCCGACTTCGCCGAACGCTTGGGTCCAAAGGTGAAAATGCTGGCTTTGGTACATATTTCCAATAGCTTAGGTACGATCAATCCCATTGAGCCAATGATCGCTGAGGCTCGGAAGTATGGCATCCCAACGCTGATAGACGCTGCGCAAAGTGTGGCTCATTATTCATTGGATGTGCAAGCATTGGATTGTGACTTCTTAGTCTTTTCTGGCCACAAAGCCTTTGGCCCAACGGGTATTGGGGTATTGTTCGGCAAGGCCGAACGCTTGGAAAAGATGCCTCCCTATCAAAGTGGTGGAGGTATGATCCGTCGTGTACAGTATCAAGAAACAAGTTTTGCGCCGATTCCGCAGCGCTTTGAAGCAGGGACCCCTCATATAGCCGGAGTCATTGGCCTCGGTGCTGCGATCCAATACATCACAGCTTTAGAGAGAGTTGCGGTTCTAAAACAGCTAGACGACTTAAGGGATTATGCAACTGAAAGACTCAAACATATCAATGGTCTCCGACTCATCGGACAAGCCCAACATAAAAGTGGAATACTTTCTTTCGTGATGGAAACTGCCCACCCACATGATATCGCTACCATCCTCAATGAAGCCAATGTCGCCATCCGAGCAGGACATCATTGTACCCAACCTTTGTTAGAAGGAATGGGCCTGGCGGGAACTGTGCGTGCCTCTCTCAGTATTTACAATCATCAGGCTGATATTGACCAACTAATCGATGGACTCAAGACAGTCAAACAGATATTTGGATGAATGAACGCCTAAAAAAACTCTATCAGGAGGTAATCGTTCGGCAGAGCCGCGAACCCTATCACTTTAGCAAAGCCGCTGAAGGAGAAATGGTCGAAGCTTATAATCCGCTTTGTGGCGATCAATACCAACTTTATATCCAAGAGGGAGATGATACTCTTCAAGAACTTCATTTTCATGGTTATGGATGTGCCATTTCTAAAGCCTCCTGTTCGGTGATGGTACAAAGTCTTGAAGGGCTTGATGTAGAGGCTGCTAAGGCAAAAATTGAAACATTCTTGATGGTCTTGAATCCGGAATTCAGTTTAGAAGGTGAGCAAGTGCCTGCTGATTTTCTCGCTTTTGAAGCAGCCAGAAGCTTCCCTGCTCGCCTAAAATGTGCCAGTCTTGCTTGGGAAGCAATGGCGGATTATTTGCAGAATCTCAGTTAAATATCGAAAACATTCATAGCTCGCAATCGGTTTCTTCAAAACCTAAACTATTATATATGCGAAGCTGGATAGTGTTATTAAGCTTGATTTGTTTGGCGGGCTGTTCTTATCTCCCCGAAAACCTAAGCCCTAATCCCCAAATCGTGCAAACTGAAGATCCTGATTGGATCGTTTTGCGTCCCACTGATCGGGTAGTGCGGCAGACAGGCTTGATCTATATACCGGGAGGTTTTGTTGATCCTCATGCCTATATCACCGCGGTGGAGGATTTAGTAGCTCTCCAGGGACATGTGGTATTGATCCCCAAAGTCTCAGCTAATCTCGCTATTCTAAATATCCAAAAAGCACTTGAAGGTCCTGAAATAGATGAGGCGGTCCAAGATTGGTTGCTTGGAGGCCATTCATTGGGAGGTGCTACAGCTAGTTTATTAGTAGAGCAAAATCCAGCAGTCTTTGCCGGATTATTTTTGACCGGATCATATTCAAGTGTGGACTTAAGCGCTTTTGATAAACCCGTGATAAGTTTATTAGGCGAATTTGATGGCGTTCTCCAGCAGGAGGCCTTTGATGAAGCCCTCAATAATTTACCTTCCGCTTTATGGCTCAACGATCTTAGCGAAATGCCTATTAGTAGCACTATTGGGCAAACGATCTATTATGAGATTCCTGGTGGCAATCATGCTGGCTTTGGCGAATATGGTGCTCAAAGAGGAGATGAAGCCGCCACTATCTCGCCTTCAGATCAGCATCAAGTCGTTAACAATTTTTTGCTGGCCTTTATGGCAGCTAATGGTCTAGACGGATAATCCCTTTATCATATGTATAGTGTGAAGCATCGAATTCTCTATTTTTGTCTTTTGTATGTTTTTTCGCTGAGCGTATCTGGACAAGAGCTTCAGTTCAATACCCTCTCATTCAATGGGATTGCCCACAATGAAGGTAGCGCTTACTTCTATGGTGGAGGTGGACTGGAAACTGCCTATATCCATCCAATAGGGGAGGCCGCTTTACATTTTGGAGCGGAGTACCGGATAGTAGACTGGGGCAACCAACTTAGCCTCTCTTTGGGATATCGGGGTGATTATTGGCAAAAAGAAGCTTGGACGATATCTGGTTTGACCAAAGTTCAACTAGGAGCGGCTTTATTCAATAATGGAAGCCTATTTGCTTGGGGCTTTAGCTATCAAGCACAAGCTCGCTGGCAGTCTGATAAAAGGTTTTATGGAACGATGGGCTTAGGGATTCGCTATTCAAATGCGCCTGCTTATAAAGAATTTGGCGCGATAAATCGCCTCTGGGAATTACCGATTCAGATTGGGATGGG
Organism: Bacteroidia bacterium; assembly: GCA_045106675.1. Lineage (GTDB taxonomy): Bacteria > Bacteroidota > Bacteroidia > J057 > J057 > JBCAWW01. The sequence goes on along the minus strand of JBGCFA010000306.1, from coordinate 25,904 downwards.
ATTTAGGCTAGTACAAAAGTCAGATTCACCTTAAGATGCCTGATTTTTCTGTATCTTTCTCACGCAATTGATTGCGGCAAACCAAATACATGGAAAAACAGCTTGCTGAATTAGCGGAGGAATTATCAAATAGTATCGAATTGCTATGGGCAAAAACAGATGCTAATGAGCGATGGGATGAGATGCTCAATACAGCCCATACTTTGACGGCTCGTATCTGTACCTTGGCCGAAACAGCATTTGAAAATGAAGATCCCGAATCAAAAGTAATTGAATATATCATCACCTTCGAGTGGGTCGAAAAGGCGAAAAACTATTTGATCCTCTGGCGAGATATACTCTTCGAATCCCAAAAAGCAGCAGCTTTACATCTTGACGGAATTTTGAGTGAAGAAAAACTCAAAGATCTGGATGAACGTTCTCAAAGTGCTCAAAAAAACGCTGCTCAAAGCCTCCTACAATGGCCCCAGAATCGCCTGCAAGCGCTCAACGATAATCCGCGTGCCCTTAAAAAGCAAATGGCAAGCTGGGCCTTACTCAAAAGTCCTTGGCCCATTTATCAGTCTCAGATCAAAATGATACCTGAGCAATGTGCCCTTCTACGTAAGCAGTATCAGGCCTTTTTTGATTGTATGGGTCATTACAAAGATTCTCGGGCCCATATACTCCAGATGTTGGATTCATGTAAAAATGAAATAGCCGGCATCATTGACTCTGGCGAAAGTGTGCTGGCGTTCATCGAAGATGCCCTCAAAAATACCGAAACAGCTCGGCCTAGTAAGCTCATCAGTCGACTAGATGAATTGGAGACAAACTTCCTATTGCCGGACTACTATAAACTATATACTGAGTCGCAAGAGTTGACTACCAGTCGCTTACCTGAGGAGGCCCGCATCCCCGTCGAAACTGATGGCGGTACGATCCTTTATCGTGAAATGAATCTTCGCCGCAAAACTAGACAATGGTTAGAAACAGAAGTGCGACCTGTATTATTGGATGTTTGGGAAGAAACCCAACTCAGTTCTAATAGTTTCAAGCTGGCTTTGGTCAATGTGCGTAACCGGGCGATTTTGCTTAATAATGAAGCAGGAGCCCAAGCAAATATCAATCTCCAAGACATTTGTCATCCGATTGAGCTTTTTCTTGAAAATGCGCTTGCTTGGCAAAAAGAAGTAGAGGAAGATCGCGAGACGATTGCAGGCCGTGTTAATGATAGTTTTCACCTATCTGGGGTTTATAAAGTGGCGCTCGAATTTTTGCCAATCCCTTTGCAAACTACTCTCAGACAGCTACGTCTGGACGAAAACCCACTCTTTACTCGACTCGAAACTTGGTACAAAACTGCCAGAGATTGGTTTAGTTCCTTGATCTCTAGAGTGGAGCGAGAGGAGAGTCTGAGCGTTTCCGAGAAGATCGTCAGAGTGGTACAAAGTCGTATGCTTAAACGCGATACTTCTAGTTATTCAGGCATATTTCTGACCAAAGGTTATATCGGAGAATCCTTTGCGGTTGGCCGTCAGGAAGAGCTAAGACGCATCAAAAAGGTAATCAATAATTGGCGTTTGGGCTTTCGTGGCTCGGTATTGCTCCATGGACAGAGGTTTAGCGGTAAGACGCTGACGGGGGAGTGGATTGCCAATCGTTTTTTTGATGATAGCTTTGTCCGGCTGCAGCCGAACGCTATGCTTGAGTTTCAGGGACGAAGACATCAATTGAGCTATGATCTTGGAGATGCACTGGCCTTTATTCGCAAACATGGCCTCAACCAACCATTGCTTGTCTGGATCGATGATCTGGAACTTTGGTGGAATGACGAAATCTCGCTTAACAAAAATGTGCGTAGTCTCAAAAACTACATCAATCAATATGGTCATTCTCAATTTTATATGGTGTCAACCACCAATTGGGTCCGACATCAGTTACAAACAGTTTTAGATCTGACGCAAGTCTTTCAGGCAGAAGTCAATCTAGATCGTATGGATTGGGAAGATATCCACCAAGCGATCTTGATCAGGCATGGGGCAACTCACAAAAAACTCGTTGACAAAGAAGGCGAAGAGGTAAGTGGCCAGCAGTTTGAAAAAATGATCAAAAGGGTTTACAACGCCAGCAAAGGCAATCCTGGCGAAGCGATGATGCGCTGGTCCATGTTTACCCATCGTAAAGGTGATGAAGAGGTGCTATATAATTTTCGGAGTCTCTATCTCCTACCGGACTTTCTCAATGCTGATCAGGAGATTCTTCTTCGCACTTTGATGATGAAGAAAAGGGCGAATGAATATCAATTACGCAAAATATTTGGCCCAGCTTTCAAAGATAAATACAGTCAAATGATCCAACAATTGATCAGTCTCGGTCTATTACAAAGGCGCGTAGATGGTGATCTAGAGATAAATGAAGTAGTGATCAATGAGCTGGGACGTATGCTTGAGCAACGCCACGCTATAACCTTTAATGCTCGATAAATATGGAAGCATTATTTACCTCTCGACTCAGCTGGGTGCAATGGTTGCTGATTGCCGGTGGATTATTGGCACTCTACTTTTTGATACAGTTATTATATCGGCTCACTCGCCGAACGACTATCCTTGGCGGGGCACAGGCGCGTATCAAAGAATTGTTTTTTGCCCTTCAACTGCTATTTGAACCGATGGCTTTGATCGTACTATCGATTAGCTTTGTGTTCATTCACCCGCTGTTTTGTGGCTCATTTGTCTTGTTACTCTTCTTGGTGGGTTTCAACCAGTTTCGCAATTATCTAGGTGGTAAACTGGTGCAACTCAATCATATGTTAGAGGCGGGGCGTCGTTTACGCTTCCAAAATCTCAATGGCATCATCAGTGATATGGGCCTATTGGGGCTTTATATGCAAACGCGTGAAGGGCGACACTTTGTGAGTTATGCCCAGCTATTGACCCAAGGCTATACGATCGTTTCGGGAACCGAGATCGGAGGGTATTATCAACTCAAAATACAGAACCCTGAAAAGGAAACGCTCATCCAAAATTCGGATGATCTGATGGATATACTGACAAGTCTCCCTTATTTAGATTGGAATTTTAAGCCTGAGATCAGTGAGGAGGACCCTGGTTGGTATAAAGTCAAATTGTTGGTGAGAGAAGAACTGCATTTAAGAGAATTGCTCTCTTTGATTGAAGAACGTGGACTACTCTCAAGCCTGATTAGAGCTTAATTCGTCGCAAAAATCGCATCATGGAAGGATTAAACATAGATACATATACTTTATTGATCGCCGCTTCGGTGATAATCATACTCTCTTTTCTCTTTGGTGAGCTATCACGCAAGACCAATATACCTTCAGTATTGATGCTGATCGTACTGGGTATTTTGATTCAACTAGGATTGGAGACGCAAGGCGTCATCGTGGTTGAAATGGATTTGCTACCCATACTTCGCACAGTAGGTACGGTGGGACTGATCATGATTGTGTTGGAAGCAGCGCTGGAACTCGAATTGAAACGAGAGAAGGTGGTGCCAATCATCAAAGCATTATTGGTCGCCTTATTGGGATTGGCGGCATCTGCCTATGCAGCAGTATTGATCTTGCAGGCCTTTTTACCTGATATGGATAATCTGACAGCCTGGTTATATGCCACTCCGATATCCATTTTATCCTCTGCGATCATTATTCCGAGTGTGGGTAGTTTGGGCGAGAGCAAAAGAGAGTTTCATATCTATGAAAGTACCTTTTCAGATATCTTGGGCATTATGCTCTTTTATTTCCTTTCTGGTTTGGTTGATACAGGAGATGGCAGTCATAGCGCTAGCGTAGGTGATTTTTCGGTCAATGTGCTGATTACGCTCGCTCTTTCCTTTTTGGTGAGTTATCTCTTGGTCTTGGTCTTTCAAAAGATCAAAAGCCATGTCAAGCTCTTTTTGTTGATCGCTGTGCTATTATTACTTTATGCTGTAGGCAAAAAGTTTCATCTATCCTCACTGATCATCATCTTGATTTTTGGTTTGCTGATTTCCAATATGTCTGTTTTCTTCCAAGGAAGGTTACGCCGTTTTCTTGATCTCAAAAAGGCGGAGGAAATTTATGAAAACCTGCATGTCGTTACGATGGAGACAGCATTTGTCGTAAGGACTTTCTTTTTTGTAATCTTCGGATTAACGATTGTCCTTAGCTCACTTGTCGATCTCAATGTTGCCTTGATCAGTGGTGCGATTATATTGTCAATCTATGCAATCCGCTTTGTGTTATTGCGGATTTTCTTAGGCAAAGACATTTTGCCTCAACTCTTTATCGTGCCAAGAGGTTTGGTGACGGTTCTCTTGTTTTATGATATTCCAGACGCCGTACATACGGATAGTTTCAATCCCGGCATCCTACTCTTTGTGATCATTGTGAGTAGTTTGATTATGACATTTGCCATGATTTGGGACAAAAGACGGACTGGCCAAGCAGTGCGCCAAGCACAAGGCAATCCCGTTGGCGTCGCTCCATGGAAAGCCCCAACCATCCAAGAAACGGATGCTGAATCTAATAGCCATTAAAGTGAAGGTTTTGTTAAGAAAAAACACTGGGAAATACACTTTCTTGTGATACTTCTGTGATCCCCTGCGGGTAGTTTTGTGTTGTTCAATAAACAATAATAAACATGAAACTTACCGGGATTTTATCATTCGTATTTGGTAACTATTCAGGGTGGAGAGCCAACTTCGAATACTCTTTATTTCCTGTTGTGAACAATTTGACTAACTCTTCAACGGGATCGTGTCCTCTTTTTATTGCCGTAGCTACGAATGAACGTAGGGTCATAAATTCTTCCCCTGCTTTATCAGATCGGAATCCCCAGATATTTTTTGTCTAACTTTATTCATACGCAGATCACGCTCGGCTTGATTATTATCAAACTGTGCATGTTTATGGGTCATAAAGCGGAGTATTTGATCCTCGTTCTGCTTCAATCGCATCAAAAGATTATACCTTTTAGTTTGTGCGGCTCGTCCTCTTATATCCCGACTTTTGGCTGAGAGCAGATCTACGGATGCAAGAGTCTATCGGTACGCCTACTCAGTTAGTGGATTTTATCCGCTCTGACGGAACGACTTATACCGGCTATGGCTTTGGTCTATTCTATCAGTTAAACGAAAATTGGGGACTTGACCTTGCTTATCGTGGCTTCGCGGACTTCTTGCTGCCTCGTCGCAATCTCTATAGTGCTGGTTTTGCTAGCGTCGGCTTGGTTTATGAATTGAAATAGCCCGAACTAAGCTGTCTTTTCCGCCAAGGATTGATTTCCTTTGCTCCATGAATCGGATTCTGGTCGGGACACAAAAAGGCTTAGTAACATTTGCCAGAGGAGAAAAAACATGGTATTGCGAAAGCACCCATTTCGTGGGTTTACCTACCACGATGGTCTATACCGATCCTCGGAACGGTAACTGGTGGGTAGGGATCGCCCATAAGCATTGGGGACAAAAATTACATCGTTCTACCGACCAAGGCCAAAGTTGGGAAGAGACAATCGTACCTCGCTATCCCAAGGGGAGTGAGGTGAAAGCTGGTAGTCCGGCTAGCCTTCGCCAAATCTGGGTCATGCAACATGGCGGTTTAGATCGCCCTCAACGTTTATACATTGGCACTGAACCCGGTGGTCTTTTCGTCTCAAACGATGGAGGGGAATCGTTCCACTTGGTGGAAAGCCTCTGGAATCATCCCTCTCGACCAAAGCATTGGTTTGGTACTGGTACGGACTATCCGGAGATTCACTCTATTGTAGTCGATCCACGGGATAACGAGCATATATATGTGGCTGTCAGTTGTGCAGGCGTATTTGAAAGCAAAGATGGAGGAGAGACTTGGTTGCCTCGCAATGAAGGTCTCGTAGCAGCATATCTCCCCAATCCTAGTGTCGAAGTGGGACATGATCCGCATCGCTTATTGATGTGTGCCAGTCATCCAGACGTACTTTGGCAGCAAAACCATTGTGGGATTTTTCGTTCGGCTAATGCCGGCCAAACATGGGATAATGTAACGGACTCTAATGGATTGGCAGACTATGGTTTTGCTTTGGCCGTTGACCCTAACGATCCGCTAAGAGCTTGGGTGATTCCTGCGACGAGCGATGCCATCAGAGTCGCACCAGATCTGGCTTTGTGCGTCTGTTTGACTGAAGATGGCGGACAGACTTGGCGCGCCTTGCGCAACGGCTTGCCTCAAAGTTTTGCTTTTGATTTGGCCTTTAGACATGCGCTTGATCTCCGTGCCGGAACGCTTGCCTTTGGTACTAATAACGGGAATCTGTATATATCTGAAAACTTTGGCGAAAGCTGGCTGACCATCTCACAACATCTGGCTCGCGTCAATGTAGTTTGCTTTGCCTAAGTAATGCTCAAAACCTTATTTTTTTCAGATTACTAAACAGATATGTCATGAAAAGCCTACTCTACTTTGGTATCCTGCTATGCTTAGCATTTTTTGGCATAGCCCCCATTGAGCCTGAGATGCAATCGCTCAAAGTATCCGAAAATGGTCGTTTTTTAGTTCATGCAGATGGGACTCCCTTCTTTTATATGGCGGATACTGCTTGGGAATTATTTCATCGCTGCAATCGAGAGCAGGCGGAGATGTATTTGAGTAAACGGGCCAGTCAGGGCTTCAATGTAGTCCAAGCTGTTGCCCTCGCTGAGTTAGATGGTTTGCATACGCCCAATCCTTATGGAGAGGTGCCTTTGATTGATGACGATCCCAGTCAGCCTAATGAGGCTTATTTTGAGCATGTCGATCACATAGTCCGCTTCGCGGAACGCTTGGGCATTTATATAGCAATATTGCCAAGTTGGGGTGACAAGCTCAATAAAAAAGACTGGGGGGTAGGCCCTGAAGTGCTAGACCCGCAAAATGCTTTTGCCTTGGGTAAGTGGCTTGCTAATCGCTACCAAGACCAAAAAAACATTATCTGGGTGATCGGTGGAGATCGTAACCCTCGCGAAAATAGTCAGGATGTCGCTATTTGGAATCAAATGGCAGAGGGCGTGATTGCAGGCGTCGGTAATGCGGAAGATGTATTAATGACTTTTCATCCTCAACCAACTGAACAGGGGGGATCTTCTGAATGGTTTCATGAAGAAGATTGGCTTGACTTCAATATGCACCAGACAGGACATTGCCCTAATCGGGCTACCTATGAGTTGATCCAGCATGACTATGCCCTCAGTCCAACCAAGCCAGTACTCGATGGTGAACCTCTTTATGAAGATCATCCTAACTGTTTCAACCTCAAAGAGCAAGGGTATAGTGTCGCAAGGGACATCAGACGGATCATGTACCAAAATGTTTTTGCGGGTGCAATGGGGCAAACCTATGGCTGCCACGATGTCTGGCAAATGTATAGCCCCGGCAAAAACCCGATCAATCATCCGCCTAGACCTTGGGCCGAAGCCCTTGACTTGCCGATGGCCAATCAAGTCAAACATCTCAAAAACTTGATGCTTTCGAGGCCATACCTCAGTCGGATTCCGGCTCAAGAGATGATCGTCGGAGAAAAAGGAGACTATAGCACGCAAGCGATTGCGACCAGAGGTGCTATGGGTACTTATGCGATGATTTACATACCAACTGGTCAGACTATAACGATTGACCTGAGCGTTCTGCGAAGCAGCCGTCTCAGAACTTGGTGGTATGATCCCCGTACTGGTACTGCAAAGGAAAATCGTGTGCTAGATGTCAGTCGAAAACGGACCTTCAGTCCTCCAAGTAGCGGTCTTGGTAATGATTGGGTATTGGTCTTGGATGATCTCGCGAGTGGTTTTGCCATTCCTGGAAATTAAGCAGACTTTATCCAGCAAATTGCATCTGATGTAGTTCGTAGTATGCGCCTTCGCGCAAGAGCAAGTCTTGATGATTGCCTTTTTCGATGATTTTTCCTTTGGAAAGCACGACTATTTGATCGGCCTTTTGGATCGTAGATAGGCGGTGTGCGATGATGATCGAGGTTCTACCAGCCATGATCGTTTCGACGGCTTTTTGGATGATTTCTTCTGACTCAGTATCTACATTTGCCGTGGCTTCATCGAGAACCAAGATGCGTGGGTCATAGGCCATTACCCGCGCAAAGGCGATGAGTTGGCGTTGTCCGAGGGACAAAGTAGCTCCGCGCTCCCGTACATTGTACTGGTACTGTCCGGGTAAATTCATGATGAAATCATGTGCGCCCACTTGCTTAGCTGCTTCCTGCACTTGTGCTAAGCTAATCTCGGGATTATTGAGGGTAATGTTATCGTAGATGGAACCCGAAAAGAGAAATACGTCTTGCAGCACCACACCGATGAGTTCCCGCAGGGAGTCTAAGTCCAACTCTTGAATATTGATACTATCTACTAATATCTCTCCGCGTTGAATCTCATAAAAGCGACTCAAGAGATTGATGATAGTCGTTTTACCTGAGCCTGTAGAGCCAACAAGCGCAACTTTTTGGCCCGGTTCTACTAATAGGTTGATGTCTTTGAGTACATACTCAGGTTCTTGATAGGCAAAGTGTACTCCTTTGAATTCTAGCTGGATCGGTGCGTGGCTTTTAGCCTTGAGTTTGCGTTCACCATTATCTTCGATGAACTCTTGGGTATCTAGTACCTGAAAGATACGTTCACCACTAACCATACCTAGTTGTAAGGTGTTAAATTGGTCAGCCAGCATCCGTATTGGCCGAAAAAACATTTGAGAGAACATGATAAAGGCTACCAACTCGCCAAATTGTAATTCTGCATTCATCACTTGCCCTGCGCCATACCAACCCAAGATTGCAAAGGTTAAAGCCGTGATAATCTCTACCACCGGATAGAACACACTGTAATACATGACTGAGTTGAGGTGAGCTCGTCTGAGATCTCGATTGATCTCATTGTACTTGTCCATCTCAATCTCCTCACGATTGAAGATATGTACGATGCCCATGCCACTGATATGTTCCTGCAAAAAGGAGTTCATTTCACTCACCGCATTTCGTACACGCTGGAAGGCTCCCTTGACTTTGTTTTTGAAGATATAGGTAGCATAAAGCAGGAGAGGCAAGGTCGTTAGCACAGCTAGACTCAGCTTCCAACTCAATACTAGCATCGCGACCAAAATGGCGATTAATTGCAATAATTCGCCCAAAATCCGCACTAAGCCAGAAGTGAAGACATCATTGAGCGTTTCTACATCATTGATGGTACGGGTTTGCAGGCGACCGATAGGTGTTTTGTCAAAATATTGCAATCGCAGCTTGAGAATATGATTGAACACCTGCTCTCGTATATCCTTGATGATACTCTGGCCGAGCCAATTGGTCAGGTAAGTATTGGCATACATCACCAGCATCTGTACGATGAGTAGGACTACTAATGCTAGTATAATCAGACGCAGGCCTTTGACATTGCCAAAGATGACATAATCATCCAATGCGACCTGAATCAAGGTAGGGCGGAGTGGGGTAAGAGCCGCCAAGAAAATAGTCAATGACAAAGCCCCCGCAAATTGTTTGCGATATGGCCGCACATATTTGAATAGCCGTTTTATCAGATGACTATCTAGTGCTTTTCCGGTGACTTTGTCCGCCATTTTTAATTATTGAAGAGTTGAATGCTTGATTTGTTGAATCTCAGATTCAAAAAATCAAGCATTCACTAAATCTAGCCTATAGATGAATGATCCGATCTGCCGTCGCTCCCATCGCTGCTTCTTTGATAGATTCAGAGAAGGTAGGGTGGGGGTGAGAGAAGATGGCAATATCTTCAGCGGAGGCACGGTATTCGAGTCCCATGACGCCTTCCATAATCATATCTGCGGCACGTGGACCAATGATGTGCATACCTAGCAATTCGTCCGTGTCTTTGTGAGAGAGTACTTTGACAAAACCAAAGGTGTCATCCATAGAAGCTCGCGCTCTGCCTGAAGCTTTGAAAGGAAACTGACCGGCTTTATAAGGAGTGCCTTCTGCTTTGAGTTCTTCTTCGGTATAACCAACGCCCGCTACTTCTGGCCAAGTATAGACCACATTGGGGATTGCTCTATAGTTGATGTGAGGATGCTGACCCGCGATAGCTTCGGCCACAAAAGTTCCTTCTTCAGAAGCTTTGTGAGCTAGCATTGCTCCGCGAATGACATCACCAATAGCATAGACGCCTGCTACACTTGTCTCCATATGATCTCCGACAGGGATACGACCTCTGTCTAATTCAATGCCGAGCTTATCTAAACCGAGGTTGTCGGTATAGGGACGACGTCCTACTGCCATGAGGCAAACATCTCCGGTGAAGCTTACTTCTTCTCCTTTTTTGTTTTCTGCGGTTACGGTAACCTGGCCATCCTTTACAGTTGCACCAGTTACTTTATGGCTAAGGTTGACTGAGGCTTTGAGTTCACGTTTCATGACCTTTGCCATTTCTTTGCCCAATCCTCCATCCATGCCCACGATCAAGCGATCAGCGTATTCGAGGATGGTAACCTCAGAGCCCATACGCCCAAATACAGAGGCCATCTCTAGCCCGATTACTCCGCCTCCAATCACGATCATGTGCTTGGGGAGTTCTTGAAGCTCTAAGGCTTCAGTGGAGCTGATGATATGCTTTTTGTCGATCTCAATACCGGGCAAGCTAGATGGCTTGGAACCAGTTGCGATGATCACCTTTTCCGTTTTGATTTCTTCAACGCTGCCGTCTTCTTTAGTTACAGCAACTGTATTTTTGTCGATGAATGATCCGTGACCGGTGAAAACATCGATCTTATTTTTTTTCATCAAAAAGGCGACCCCATTGACGGTTTGTTCCACCACCTTAGCTTTGCGCGCGATCATTTTGGGTAGATCGACGCTGACCTTTCCCGTTTTGATGCCATGATCCGCAAATTGATGGATCGCTTGAAAATAGTGTTCACTTGAGTCAAGTAGGGCTTTAGAAGGAATACAGCCAACATTTAAGCAAGTTCCTCCCAAGGTAGGGTAGCGTTCGACGATGGCGACTTTCATCCCTAGCTGCGCGCAACGAATCGCTGCTACATATCCACCAGGACCAGAGCCAATAACGGTAACTGAATAAGGGGTTGATGCCATGAAAATATGGAATAATAAAAGGTTGTTTAAAAGATCAATAGCAAAGTTATCAGGCTTACTGCATTAAACAAAAAAGAAGGGCGACCAATGGGCCGCCCTTCATGATTTTATTAATAGATGCTTTACTTAGTTCATGGCCATGCCAGAACGCTTAGCATTAAGATCGAGACTTAATGCGAATTCATCGTCGATCGTTTTGTCGCCGAGGTTTTCAAAAAACTTGCCTGAGCCATAGCGGACATTCCACAAGGTACGGTCGATTGAGAAATTTGCTTTGGCTGTCAAAGCATTGTCAGTGATGTTAACCATCGCAGGGAATGAAATCTCTTGAGTTATTCCTTTGATGGTAAGATTGCCATATACGATATGGTTAGCTTCTGGATTGTTTTCTAAGGCTGCTACTTTAGTGATCGCAAAGTCAGCTGTTGGAAAAGAATCAGTATTGAAGAAATCGGGAGAATTCAGGTGTCCAGTCAATTTAATGTTGTACTCGTTATCAGCTGGCGTGTCAAGTACAGAGATTGACTTCATGTCAATGGTAAAGTTGCCAGCAGTGATTGCGTTATTTTCTACATTGATTTCACCATTTGAAACCATGATGCTTCCATTGTGCTGTCCAGTTACTTTTTTGGCAAGCCACTCTATCGTGCTACCATTTACAGTATAAGTTACTGCTGCGTTTGAAGCTTCGGCTACTTCGCCTGCAGAACTAGTGGCTTTTGAAGAGTCGCCACAAGCAGCTAATACTGCTACGATCATTAGACTTAGAAATAGACCTGCTAAGTTTTTCATTTTACTCAATTAGTTTGTGAATTAAATCCTACTACTTTTTTCAAGCTATCTTTTATGTAGTTGCTTACTGCGATTTAAACAATTTAGCTTGAATTGTCAATGTTCAAACAATGAAAAATCTAAGAACAACCAACAAAAGTTGATCTTTTCTTCCTTTTCTATAACAAATTCCCCCCCTAAGGGTTTTTATATAGTGTAAATCGTATATCCTTTTCGATTGTGAGAATACAAAACAATGGCCTTACCTAGAATCGTTCTAAACAAAAAATGATGAGAAAAGCTAGCTTGACATTGGCGGTCTCCTAGGGTAATTTTGACTTACAAATGTTAGCTAATACTACTATTTTTCAAAATTTCTAATTGTTAAGCATGAGTGTATTATCCTCCCTTATTGATCGGTCGGTTGGCAGGAAGCTGGTAATGGGAATTACCGGACTCTTCCTGGTCTCCTTCCTGTTTGTTCATATGAGTGGGAACCTATTGCTTTTTAGTGATGATGGTGGACTTTCCTTCAATGAGTACACCAAATTCATGACAACCAATAAGGTGATCAAAATCATGGAATGGGTGTTGTTTGCAGGCTTTATTGCCCACATTGTTTATGCCGCGATTCTTACTCGCCAAAACAATAAAGCTCGACCTACCAAATACGCCTACAACAAAGGAGCCAGCAAAAGCTCTAATTGGTTTTCTCGTAATATGGGCCTTTCAGGCACGATCGTCTTGACCTTTTTGGTTATCCACCTTACCATGTTTTGGGGTAAGTATAAGTTTGGTGATGGTACAGCTACTATCAGCATCGAACAAGCTTATCAGGAAGCTTGGAAAGTGAAGGAAGATGTTACTCTAAATGGTATCAACATCGCAGAGGGTACTTACGTTGATCAAAAGATGTATATGGATCTTAAAGAAGCAAACGCTGATTTAGGGACTACCGTAAATGCGATTTCAATGACTGAGGTTGTCAAAGCATCCTTTTCGCGTTGGTACATTGTCGCCTTTTATGTGCTCGCTATGATATTGATCGGGATGCACCTTTCTCATGGTTTTCAAAGTTCCTTCCGAAGTCTTGGACTGGTCCATAAAAAATATACTCCACTCATCGAAAAAGCAGGCCTTGGGCTAGCGATCGTGGTGCCCGCTGTCTTCGCAGCGATGCCAGTATATTATTTCTTCGCCTACGCTTAACGTGAAACGCATAAATCTCAACTAAGATGAAATTAGATGCAAAAATCCCCGCTGGTCCAATAGACAAGAAATGGGATAATCATAAATTCAATATCAAGCTGGTCAACCCGGCCAACAAAAGAAAATTTCACATTGTAGTGGTAGGTACTGGTCTCGCTGGGGCTTCTGCTGCTGCTTCATTAGCGGAGCTTGGGTATAAAGTTACTACTCTCTGTTTCCAAGATAGTCCTCGCCGCGCGCATAGTATTGCGGCACAAGGGGGTATCAATGCCGCTAAAAACTACCAAAATGATGGTGATAGTGTTTATCGCCTCTTTTATGATACTATCAAAGGTGGAGACTATCGTTCCCGAGAAGGGAATGTATACCGACTCTCCCAAGTAAGTGTCAATATTATAGACCAATGCGTTGCGCAAGGCGTGCCATTCGCTCGTGAATATGGGGGATACCTCGCTAACCGATCTTTTGGTGGTGCTCAGGTATCTCGTACTTTCTACGCTCGTGGTCAGACAGGTCAGCAATTGCTGCTGGGTGCCTATAGTGCTTTGAGTCGCCAGATTGGACTTGGAAAAGTTACTTCTCTCACTCGCCGTGAAATGCTGGATGTCGTTATGATCGACGGACACGCCAAAGGAGTTATCTGCAAAAACCTCATCAACGGTGAAACCGAACGTATCGCCGCAGATGCCGTGATCCTAGCTTCTGGTGGATATGGAAACGTTTATTTCCTTTCTACCAATGCCATGAACTCCAATACTTCAGCAGCTTGGAGAGCGCATAAGCGTGGCGCAATGTTTGCCAATCCATGCTATGTACAGATTCACCCTACTTGTATTCCGGTGAGTGGGCATTACCAATCTAAACTTACTCTGATGAGTGAGAGTTTGCGTAATGATGGTCGCGTTTGGGTCCCCAAAGACCGTGAGACTTGTCAGGAGCTATGGGATGGCAAAATCAAAGCCAATCAAATACCTGATGATAAGCGCGATTACTATCTCGAGCGCAAGTATCCTTCCTTTGGTAACTTGGTACCTCGTGATGTCGCTGCGCGGAACGCCAAAATCGTTACGGATGAAGGGCGTAGCGTAATGCCTAAAAGTAATGCAGTATTCCTAGATTTTCGTGATGCTATCAAGCGTGATGGACGTGATGCTATTGAAGCTCGTTATGGCAATCTATTTGATATGTATCAGCGGATTACTGATGATAATCCTTATGAAACGCCGATGCGCATCTTCCCTGCCGTTCACTATACGATGGGTGGTCTTTGGGTAGATTACAATCTGCAAACCAATATTCCCGGCTTATTTTCACTTGGAGAAGCCAACTTCTCAGATCATGGTGCAAACCGTTTGGGAGCTTCTGCCTTGATGCAAGGTCTCGCAGATGGTTACTTTGTGATACCGTTCACCGTTGGTAACTATATCGCGACCCAATCTCTCGGCGAGCATCCTAGCACTGATAATCCGGCATTTGCTGCTTCAGAAGATTTGGTAAAAGGAGAAACTGATAAATTATTAAATATCAAAGGCCCTAAGCCTCGTTCTGTGGATTCTTTCCACCAAGAACTTGGGCAATTGATGTGGGATCACTGTGGTATCGCACGTAATAAAGAAGGTTTGATCCAAGGTAAAGCCAAAATCCGCACTCTACGTGCAGATTTCTGGGAAAATGTTAATGTACCCGGTTTGGATACTGACTACAATCCTGAGCTACAAAAAGCTTGGCGTTTGGCTGACTTTATGGAACTCGGGGAACTCATGATCGATGATGCTTTGCATCGTGAAGAGTCATGTGGAGGCCACTTCCGCGAAGAGTATCAATCCGAAGAAGGAGAAGCACTCCGTAATGATAAGGACTTTGCGTATGTCGCTGCTTGGGAATATCATGGTCCCGGCGAACATACTATGCACAAAGAAGAACTTGAATTCGAAAACGTAGAGCTCAAAACACGTTCATATAAATAGTTGTAGTGCTGAATCAACAGTTCAATCATTCACCAACTCAACAATTACTAAAATGAAATTAGCATTAAAAATATGGCGCCAGAAGGGCCCTCAAGATAAAGGAGCTATCGTCAACTACGATCTCGATAATGTTACTGAGGATATGTCCTTCCTCGAAATGATGGACATGCTCAACGAAAAATTGGTCAATGACGGTGGTGAGCCCATTGCTTTTGATCACGACTGTCGTGAAGGGATTTGTGGCTCTTGTGGTTTGATGATCAATGGTCAAGCCCACGGACCTCACCGTATGACTACGACTTGCCAGTTGCACATGCGTAGTTTCAACGATGGTGATTCGATCTATATTGAGCCATGGAGAGCCGCTGCTTTTCCGGTGATCAAAGATTTGATGGTCGATCGCTCTGCTTTTGATCATATCATTGAAGCAGGTGGTTATATCACCGCTCGTACGGGTAGCGCTCCTGACGCTAATGAAATGCTCGTTGGCCAGCTTGTGGCCGATGAAGCAATGAATGCAGCCGAATGTATTGGTTGTGCTGCTTGTGTTGCCACTTGCAAAAATGCATCTGCTGCTTTGTTTACCTCTGCAAAAATTTCTCACTTAGGAGTGTTGCCTCAGGGCCAGCCCGAACGCATGACTCGTGTACAACGCATGGTCAATACAATGGATGAAGCCGGCTTTGGCAATTGTACCAATACGGGTGCATGTGAAGTGCAGTGTCCGAAAGGGATCTCGATCACCAATATTGCAAGGATGAACGCTGATTATGCCCGTTCTACGGTAGCATCTGAGGTCGAAGCCTAAGCATAATTAAGTTATAAGACTAGGAAAATAGGGATGGCTCGCCTACCCCTATTTTCCTTTTTGTATATAAAGATATTTTGAGAAGTATAGTTTTATGGAGGCAAGTATATCCAATCGGATTGTAGGAGATTTTCAAAGGGGTAAGAATGGACCCTTACTCTTTATTTTGGCAAGCCTACATGGCAATGAACCTGCTGGAGTTCATGCCCTAAAAAGAGTTTTTAATCGCCTTGAGACAGAAAATATACCCTTCATCGGTCGTTTTATTGGTCTATGTGGCAATTGTAAGGCTCTGGCCCTCGGCCAACGCTATGTCGATAGAGATTTAAATCGTCTCTGGTCTAGTGATGAAATCAATCGCGTAAAAGCCTTATCTCCAGATAAAAGCAACAGTGAAGAGAAAGAGTTATTGGAGATTTTATCACTGATGGAGCCGATGGCAATAAGTGATTTTAGTCCTCAAATCTATGCTGATTTGCATACTACATCTGGCGAGGGAGGTATTTTTAGTATCGTCACAAAAAGTACTCAAATTCGAGCTTTGGCTGAAGCTTTGTACGCGCCTATTGTCTTTAATCTTGTTGATGCATTAGCCTTGACAACTAGCCGTTTTTTCGAAGAAAATGATCTTGTTGGCCTCGCCTTTGAATCAGGGCAACATGACAATCTCGAAGCAATTGATAACCATGAAGCAGCAATTTGGATATTATTAGCCCAAGCTGGTTGTATAAATATAGATGAAGTTCAAAACTTCGAGCAATATCCCCTGAGGCTCAAAAAAGCGACTGCTCATCTCGATCCTTATCTCAAGGTGATCTATCGCCATCCCATTGTAAAAGAAGACCATTTTAAAATGCAGCCTGGTTATCAAAATTTTCAACTAGTAACCAAAGGTGAACTCCTCGCTACAGACCGAAAAGGTGAAATCCTTTGTCCTTCAGATGGGCAGATACTGATGCCTCTATATCAAAAACAAGGTGAAGATGGGTTCTTTATTATGGAAACATTGGATAAGCCCCCTTTCTAAAAGTGAGCTCTCCCGCTTAAGCAAATAATTTAGCCATCCATGCACGAAGTACTATTGTTTGGGCAAAATAGTCCCATATTTGCCCATTCGATACACAGGAAATTTTGGAGTTACGTAATGATTAAACGTCTATCCCTAACATCCCTTATTGGGATGACCGTTCTTTTTTCATTCCTTGCCAATTCTGCTTTTGCCGCTACCATTCAGGTTCCAGCAAATCAACCAACCATTAACGCAGCTCTCGCTGCTGCAAATAATGGGGACACTATCTTAGTGGCGAATGGTACCTATGTGGGACCATTTGTTATCAATAAATCAGTGGTGCTCACCTCTGAGTTTATCAACTCCAACAACCAGCTAGATATTCAAAACACCATCCTTTCCTTAGGTGGAATAGGCTCGGTCGTAACTATCAACGCTGCAGCAGGAGCAGGGCATAGTTTGATTGGATTCCGCATTTTGGGAGGTGCTACCGGCATTACTTCAGCGGCCCCAGCGACGATCCGCAACAATCAAATCATCAACAATACAATCGGCATTGATTATCTCAATAATGCTGGCGGAAATTGTGACGATAACATTTTTTTGCTCAATGCTACTTGCGGGCTTCGCGTAGCAGATGCAAACGGATTGCAAATTGATAACAACGTCTTCCAGCAAAATGGAGATGCAATACGCTGGCTAGGAGATGGTAGCGGTACGATCTCCAATAATGATATCGTTAGTCAGTTTGGCGCTGGAATCTTAGTCTCTGGCCTCCCTCAGCTGACCATAGAAACCAATGATATCAACACTAATGTCAGTGATGGTATTATCGTGCAGTTTTCCAACCTCACGGTTCCCGGAACGCCAGATCTTATCATCAGTGATAATGAAATCTATTCAAATGGGCAGGATGGGATCAAAATCATTGACAATCTTGGTCCTGGTGCGGCTGACATCCGACTTTGGATAGAACGTAATATCCTGAGTGACAATACTGCGGCTGGGATCGGTTGTCTGTTAAACGGAAATACCAACGAAAATTTTGAAGCGGCTAGCCTCAACGAAGAGCTTATCGTCCTCAATAATACTTTTGCCGATAATGATTATGGTATGTGCGGCGGGGACAATGCGCTTCTCGTCAATAACATTTTTCAGAATAACGGCTCAACTGCGATCAAGCAGATCGACGGCAACTCTACCGTGGCTTATACCTTGTTTTTTGGCAATGGTCTTGATAATGATAATTCAAACCTAGAGTTAAGTAGCACCTTAATTGGCAACCCGCTTTTGTCTGCGGCATACCTGCCTTCACCTCTTAGCCCAGCGGTGGATGTAGGCTTAGCTACTATCGTCTGGAACGGAAATACCTTGGTCTTTGATCAATACACAGATTTCAATGGCAAAGGAAGAGACATCGGAGCGAAGGAAACTGCGGCAACTTTTACGCCTAATGTAGCTGTGCAAAATCTTCCGGCAAATCTGGCTACAAATGAGCCCCTGAATCCTACTTTTCAATGGACTGGAGATTTGCCAAACTATGAGATCGAAATTTATCGTAGCCCTTCGGGAACGCCTCCCCAAGCAAATATGCGCTTGGATCAATATACCCTCAAAGCGGGGCCTATTACAGTAGGTGGGGTTCCCAATAATCTTTCAGGGGCCACTTTCAACCCCATTACAGCTACTTTTTTTACGGTTAACAATGGTAGTGAACTGATCTATGAGCATGATTCTACTAGTCTGCTTCTCAGAACGATTACCCTGACCGGTTTTGATGATATCGAGGCGATTGTTCATATCAGCGGTGATCAGTATGCAATCACTGAAGAAAGAAGGCGACATATTGCTTTAGTAAGCATCAATGCCGCTACCACTAATATCAACTACGCTGCTGCAAGCATCCTTCAATTGCCTCAGGCCGCAACAGATAATCAAGGTCTCGAAGGAGTCGCCTATGACCCTATCCATGAGATGCTTTTTACGCTGAAAGAATCCGGAACATTGGCGATATATCAAATGCCACATCCCAATACGGTGTCTTACGCAGATTTGTCTGACTATGCTTTTGATTTAGGGACTTCGACTATGCTTGATGTCAGTGGATTGCATCATTTAGGGATTAGTGATGGAGTCGTAAATCTTGGGGTCCAAGATCATATGTTGATTCTCAGTGATCTTTCCGCGAGACTAGAAGAACGAGATGGTCAAGGTAACCTAATTAGTAGCTTAGACCTTGGCAATGGAGGCGCAAATGGCACCCTTGCTACTCAACTAGCCCAAGCTGAAGGTGTAACCGTAGATGAACACGGTGAAATATTGGTGATGAGTGAGCCAAATACTTGGTACCGCTTTGCACATCCAACTTGGAATACATTGTTGGGAGATTGTGAACTCGCTTATCGTGCCACTGATTTGACTGCTACTACACATACAATTCCGGCTAACACTTTGGTATATAACACCCAATATGTTTGGCGTATTCGTGGTCATCGATTGGAAGAATGGAGTGATTGGTCTGCTTGGCGGACGTTTACCACTGAGCCCAATCCAGATAACATTGCTCCTACACAGCCTATCAACTTGGTTTCTCCTGCGCAAACGGCTACTAGCGTTGATCTCGCATGGACGGCTTCAACTGACAATGTCGGAGTAGTGGGCTATTATATTTATGTAGATGGCGTTTTATATGATTCTGTGGCTAGCACAAATGCTACGGTTTATGGATTAGCTTTCAATACTTTTTATACTTTTCAAGTAGCAGCCTATGATGCTGCGGGCAATATTTCGATACAGAGTCCAGCTTTAGTGGCGAGTACTCTACCCAATCTTTCTCCCCCAGTTACCATTGTCTTGCAGATTGCTACCTCTGATGATGATGCCGAAGAATATATCTCTAATGGAGTGATGGACTTGAACTCGACTGACCTTGAGTTAGGACAAGAGACTGGAGACTTACAGTACGTAGGGTTAAGGTTTCCTAATGTCCCATTGCCAATCGGCTCTGTCATCATTAATGCCTATGTAGAGTTTACCGTAGATGAAACCACTACTGCTGCCACTAATGTCAATATTTGGGCCCATGATATAGGTAATGCGCCTACTTTCACACTGGTCAATAGTAATATCTCCAATAGGGCTCCCACTAACGCCACTCAAGCTTGGGGAATCCCAATTTGGAATGTGGTTGGACAAGCTGGCCCAAACCAGCAAACTCCTAATCTCAATACAGTATTGCAGGAAGTGGTGAGTCGTAATGATTGGTCTACAGGGCAAGCATTAGCGATTATATTCGAAGGCCTTAGCAATCGAAGGACTGCTGAAGCTTATGATGGGGTGCCTACTTCAGCAGCTCGTTTGGTAATCGAATATGCAGAAGGTGCTGGACCGGTTCTTGCGTTCAGCGAAGCTGGCCTGGAAATAGAAACCAATGATTGCCAAAATCAATTGCTCGCCAATATTCAAAAAGCTTCGCAATGGACTGAAGCCTGGATTGAGAAGGCTGATGATCCGAGCGACTTTAGCTATTGGCAGTCTTTAGAATTGGATAAGGCTCAGGCCACGACTTTGGACAACCATCCTTCCCCGCTAGCTTACTATCGCATTGCAACTCGTGATTTGACAGGACAGTTGCACTATAGTAAAGTCTCTATGGCGGAGAATGTGTGCCAAACTTGGGGAGTATTTCCTAATCCAAGTAGTGGTGAGGAGGTTTATGTGCAGATCGCTATCGTGGAACGCTCCTCTCCATTGATCATCGAAGTATTTGACCTAATTGGACGCAGCGTTCTCCGACAGGAGGCCCAAGCGACAGAAGGCTTAAATCAAATACCCGTACGACTTCCTTCACTTGCTAAAGGCACCTATTGGATCTCTCTGAGCGGTCCTAATGGACAACTTGGTCGTAAAGCCTTGATTATAGAATAAGGCTTAAATAGCTAAGAAAAATAATTGATCTTGGTACTAAGTAACTATACTTTTTCCTCCCCCAGCCCCCTCCGAAGGGGGACAACCTCCGGTTTACGAAGCAATATCCCCCTTCGGAGGGGGCTGGGGGAGGAATTGAAACTTATCTGAATTCCAGAATCGTTCTCTTCGATTACATAAGGAAAGGGCTGATTGCTTGATTCAATAAGATCAAGCAATCAGCCCTTCAAATATTCTAAGACAATATTATTTCTTGTTGGAATCTACTTTGATACGTTCCTCACGATTGGCTAGATCCCAAGCGGTATAGAACACCAAGTGAGCAATATGAGCCATCTTATCGTAGTTGATCTTCTCTACGGTATCGGTCGGCTTGTGATAGTCAGGGTGAGTACCGGTAAAGTAAAAGATCACTGGAATACCTTTACTAGCAAAATTGTAGTGATCTGAGCGGTAGTAATAGCGATTTGGATCATTTTCATCATTGTAGGTATAATCCAGCACGATGTCTGTATAGGTATCATTAGCAGTTTCAGAGATGTTGTGCAGGTCTGAGCTGAGCTTATCTGAACCAATGATGTAAACGTAGTTGGCAGAGTCGCTAGTCGCTAGATATTTTTCGTCGCTGCGGCCGATCATGTCAATATTGAGATTGGCTACCGTATTTTCGATAGGGAAGATTGGGTTATTGGCGTAAAACTCAGAGCCAAGCAAACCAATTTCTTCACCAGAAACGGTCATAAAGAGGATGCTACGACGTGGGCGATACCCGCGACGAGCTGCTTCAGCAAAAGCTTCTGCTAATTCAAGTACAGTACTCGTACCAGAACCATCATCATCAGCACCATTGTTAATTTCACCTTTGTCGGTCATGCCGATATGGTCATAGTGAGAAGTAATGACGATGACTTCATCCTTTTTATCGGTTCCTTCGAGATAGCCTAGTACGTTCTCCGCAGGATCAGAAGTAACATTGACATCACAAGAGTAGGCAAACTTGGCCTTCTTGAAGTTGAGACTAGGAACGCTCGCATTGTTTTCTAGAGAAGCTTTTACTTTCTCCATTGAAGTTTTCGCTGATTTCATCAAGGCTGCTCCTACCGCTTCACTCACGTAGACTTGCCCCATGCCACCTTCCTCTGTATCGGAGGTGATCGTTCGGCTACGGCCGGCAAAACGCTTAATCACTTTGTAAGCCTGGGCTGGCAGTACAGTAACTACAGCAGCAGCACCACGAGCTTCTAATTCTGGAGCACGCTGGGCCCAAAAACGAAATTTCTGAAAAAGATTTTCTGGCTCAGAAACACTACTCGGACTACCTGCGAGGATAATCACGGTTTTACCCTTGAGGTCTAGGCCGGCTAGATTGTCATAGTCTGAATCATTGATACCATAACCCGCGAATACTAGATCGTTAGAAATTGTAGAAGGAGGAATGGCAGCTAAACCAGGGAGAAAATCAGCTTTATATGAAAACTTCTCTTTACCAACATTGAGACTGCCACCTTCGACTTCTACACGCTTGAGGTAGTAGGTCTGAAAGTATTCGCCTTCATTACCGCCGGGTAAACCAAGGCGCATAAATTGGGTGCGGATATAAGCAGCAGCTATTTTTTGTCCTCTTTTGGTGGTGGCTCTACCTTCGAGTAGATCATCAGCCAAAAAGTAGAGGTGTGCTTTGAGGTCTTCGGCTTCGATGGTTTCTGCGAAGCGTTCGGCTGGACTTTGTGCATAGACAAAGCTAGCGGCAATGAAGAGACAGAGAGTTAGGAGGTAAGTTTTCATATCATAGGAAATAGAAAGAAGCATGCAGCGGTAACATAATGAAAATTACGCTTTCACAATATTACCGCTGCATACTATCAAGTATAAATTATAGTGCTTTGATAATCTCAGTAAAGTCGCGGCTTTTGAGACTCGCGCCACCTACTAGACCACCATCAATATCAGTTTGACTAAAGAGTGACTCTGCATTAGCAGGTTTTACACTACCGCCATAAAGAATAGAAGTGTTTTCTGCTACCTCAGCGCCATACTTTTCGCTAATCTGAGCGCGGATAGCTGCGTGTACTTCTTGCGCTTGCTCTGGAGAAGCAGTTTTTCCAGTACCAATGGCCCATACAGGCTCATATGCTACGATCAGCTTGCTAAAGGCGTCAGCATCAAGATGGAAAGCTCCTTCACTCAGTTGACTAGCGTTAACGGCAAGTGTTTGGCCTGCTTCGCGCTGTTCTAGTGTCTCTCCGATACAAAAGATCGGCACTAAGCCATTGGCTAGTGCTTGATCGGTTTTCGCAGCGAGTAGGGCATTGCCTTCACCATAAATCGCACGACGCTCAGAGTGACCGATGATCACGTGAGTTACGCCAACGGATAGCAACATTTGAGCGGAAGTCTCGCCAGTAAAGGCTCCACCATCTGCTTCATGTATAGTTTGAGCAGCGAGATGTACTTTTGGGTTGTCTTTGACCAAGTGATGAATCATCGGTAGGTACGGAAAAGGTACCCCTAAGATTACCTCGGCAGGACCGCTATATTCGTCCTGAAAATTTTGTACTACTTCACTAGCTAGTGCCTGGGCAGCCTCAGCAGTGAGGTTCATTTTCCAGTTACCAGCGGCGATTAATGTGCGCATGTTTTTATTAGTATTAAGTTTTTTCCCAAGTTCTTTCGGGGGCACTTTGTTCGTAAATCTCAGCGAGAATTTTCTTTTCAGATTCATCTAGCTGACTACCTTTGCGTGGCATCACTAATCCGGCTGTTTCAAGTGCTTTGTTGAGCCTATAAGTAGTGTAGCCAAAGGCACCTCCCCACGAAAAGGACGGAATATAGGTTCTGGGATAGCCTGATCCAAATATATTGGCAGAAACCCCGATTAGGGTTCCTGTGTTGAACATTGTGTTGATTCCGCACTTGCTGTGGTCGCCCATCATCAAGCCACAAAACTGCAATCCGGTGTCTCTAAATCGGCGACTCGAATGGTGCCAAACCTTGACATTGCTATAGTTGTTTTTGAGGTTGGATGTATTGGTATCAGCTCCCAAATTGCACCAATATCCTAGCACCGAATTGCCTAGATATCCTTCATGCCCTTTGTTGCTATAACCCATGATCACCGAGTTGGTCACTTCACCCCCCACTTTGGAATGTGGTCCGACGGTGGTATCACCTCGCATCTTGGCCCCCATATTGATACGGCTATTGGCCATGAAAGCATGTGAACCTCTCACTACCGCACCTTCTTGTACTTCGCTATTGGGACCCAGATAGATGGGGCCATTTTCAGCGTTCAGCACGGCTGCTCTTACCTTGACATTGGGGTGGGCAAAAATGTTGTCTGCTCCATAGATGCGGCTATGTTTGTCTTGTATCGCTTGGTGTGAATGGATCTGTGGCAAATACTGGAAATCATGAATGAGCATGTCTCCATTGTGGCGAAAGATATCCTCTGGGAAGCGCAATTGTTCGCCCGTCCAGTTTTGGCGTTCCTCATGGAGGCCCCAAGCGAGGAGACGTTCTTTGGAAAAGACACCATCAAAAGCTGGCGGTAATAGGCTAGAGGAGAAGTGAGCGGCTAAGATTGTCCCTGCATCATCTACCCAAAAACTATTTGGCGCTACATTTTGGATACTTTGGGCGAGTGTTTTGTCAGCCAATAAGCGTCCATTGAGCCATATATGTTTTTGCTCCCCTTGGGGAACGGGATGTCTCAACTGTAAGATGCCTACTCCAAGGCCGCTGATCTGTTCTTTGGGGAGCAAGATTTGCCAGCGTTCCAGCATGCTAAAGATCCCACATCGCAGAGCAAAGCTTGGCCGAGTAAAGGTAAAGGGTCGAAGATCGAAGTGGCCGGAATCTTCAAATAGCACAAAAGCCATATTTTCCAGATTTTAAGCTGAAATTAAAACAAAAATAGCAGTCCCTAAGAACTGCTATTCTGTATTTCTTGCATGAGGATTTTACTCCTCTTCTTTCTTCTGGTACTTTTTGCCACCATAACGAGAGTAGAACTTGTCTACACGTCCGGCGGTGTCAACCAGCTTCTGCTTACCCGTAAAAAATGGGTGAGAAGCGCTGCTGATTTCGAGCTTCACGAGTGGGTATTCGTTGCCGTCTTCCCAAGTGATTTTATCACTGGTCTCGATAGCAGAACGAGATACGAAGGCGTAATCAGTAGATATATCTTTGAAAACGACTTCTCTGTAATTAGGATGGATTCCTTCTTTCATTGTTCCTAGTTCATTTTGAGGATGCAAATATATGGCTTTTGAGGATATTATTCAACGGGTTGCCAAAGTTTTTTGCATTAACTTAGTGTTGTAGCACAAGCTTTTTACTAAGCCCTTGATACTGCACATAATAGAGACCCGAAGGAAGATGAGTCAAATCTAGCTTCATTTGATTCTGAGCGGCAAAGTTAGCCACTTTTCGCCCATTGAGGTCATAGATGTTGATGCTCTCGCCTACGCGACTGTCTAGCAAACGCAGCAGTAGGACTCCTTGACTCGGATTGGGATATAATTCCATTTTTGCTGAGATGGCTAGTTCTGGCTCTATAGGAGTGGCGAGATCATTGTTGATGCCAAAAGTTGGATTTTGTTGAGTGAAAGCCCCGATCCCATTAGGAACTCTTGCAAACCCTTGATCACTGGCTTGAGTATTGAAACCGATTTTATCAATCAAAACGGTGTCCGAATTAAGCAGATAAAGGGTTTCTCCACTGGCCGAAAGCTTAAAATCGGCATGTAGCTCCGTTTGACTACTTTGGCTTGCATCATTGTCTGCCCAGATGGTCAGATAACTACCACCAGCTATGCTCGTTCCCGTCGGGAAACGCCATTTGGTGAGCTCGCTGCCATCATCACTCAAAAAGTATCCGCTCAGATCGATACTATTGGTCCCTAGATTGAAGAGTTCGACCCAGTCGTCAAAATCCCCTTCACCATCAGCGATGGTATTGCTATTGGATGCCATCAGTTCATTGATCACTAGATTACTATTGGGACTGTTGAGTTTGACTTGGTAGATGTATACATCATGCTCCGCTCCTTTGGGCATATAAGTAGCCGTGAGAGTGGTATTATTAGCAATTGCTTCGATATCGTAGCGGACATATGTTCCCGCAACAAAGGGAGGAATCTCTGCACCATAGACACCAT
>JBGCFA010000305.1:0-14424 GCA_045106675.1 Bacteroidia bacterium | reverse complement strand
AAACGATCGAAATAGAAGGGGAAACTTATTATCAATGTAGTGAACAGTCTGAATTGCGAGACGATGAGAGGGTACATTTTCTGCCCGCTTACGATGAATTTATAATTGCTTTCCAAGACAAGTTCTGTTTATTTCGGAAGGCTGAATATTTGCCTCAGGTTGCTAAATCTGGCGTTTTTTACCCGATGATCGTGCATCGAGGCTGGATCATTGGCAAATGGAAAGCACGACTTATCAAAGAAAATATAGTGATTGAGTATCAATTATTTGATACTACTAGTCAGCCTACTTATGCTCAGCTTGCAGCAGGGATTGAGCTTTATAGCCATTTCATGGAACGCTCCGTCCAGTTGAAAAAACTGAACTGATTTTTCTCGTATCTTGGCGATCTTTAGACCTCTTTACTATGCGACAAGCTTTGTTATTTGGCCTTCTTTTGCTCATTGGATTTGGGCGTTCGGCGCAGGCGCAAGACACAGATATACTCCTCGGCCACGATTTGTATCATTATATGGATCGTCTGGATATCAAGGGGCATACTGATACTACGGTTTTGACCTTTCATAAGCCTTATGGGAGGGCTTATATGCGCGAACTTTTTGGTCGGGTAGACTTAGCAGATTTGGCTCCGGCTGAAGCGGCTTGGCATGCACGGATGCGAATGTTGACCGATGATGAGTTTGCTCGTCAAGAACAGTTCAAAGGGATCGGGAATAAGGTGTTTACCAACCATCGGGATCTTTTTGCGATAGAAAAAGAGGGATTTAGGCTTTATGTCAATCCAGCCGTACACTTTGCGGGAGGACTAGATCAAAATAACTATCCAGATGCCTTTCAAGAAAATCTGCCACTTTCAATCAATACGCGTGGCCTAGTCATACGAGGCTCAATCAAAGAAAAAGTAGGTTTCTATACGGAAGTGTCGGAGAATATTACCCGCTTTCCTTTTTACATTTATCAAGGCTTTCAAGATACTGAAGTTTTGTATGGAGAGGGTTTTGTCAAAACTTTTGGGCAGGAGACTGGACTGGATTATCTCGGTTCTCGGGCCTATTTGACAGTTTCGCCTTTTTCATTTATGCGACTCAAATTTGGCAAGGATCGTGCTTTTTGGGGCAATGGTTGGCAAAGTCTTCAACTATCTGATCAAGCAGCGGATTATTTATTCCTGACTATCAATACCCGAATTTGGAAGTTAGAATATGTCAATCATTTCACCCAGATGATTGACTTTCTACCGGGAAAGATAGATACAGAAGGAACATATCCTCGAAAGTATGGGGCTTTTCATCAACTCAATTTTCAACCCAATGATCGTTTGTCTATCGGTTTTTTTGAGTCGGTGATTTATGCGGCAGAGATTGGTGGGCAGCGTCGTGGTTTGGAGTTGCAATATTTCAACCCTTTAATTTTTTACCGAGCTGCGGAACAATATGTTGGGAGTCCTGATAATGCACTTTTGGGGTTGCAACTCAAATGGAATTTCTTGCAACGTTTTCAATTTTATGGACAATTACTACTTGACGATTATAATTTTGGCCGCCGGGATGAGGGGGCTGGCTATTGGCAAAACAAGGTCGGGTTTCAGACAGGCTTGAAATATATCGATGTTTTGGGTATTCCAAGCTTAGACCTACAATTGGAATACAATCGCGTGCGGCCTTATACCTATCAGCATTTCAATCTCTCAACCAACTATACCCATTACAACCAAAATCTGGGACATGCCGCTGGTGCTAATCTGAGTGATATACATTTGATCATGCGCTATCATCCGTTTGCCGCTTGGAATTTTCTGGCTACTTATAGCCGGATTACCCAAGGCTTGGATCAGGATGGAATCAATTATGGTGGTAACCCACTGAGTCCAGATTTGATCAGAGCAGGCGATTTTGAGCAAGTCGTCGGTCAAGGTGTCGTTTCCAATGTCCAGCAGGCTTATGTGAGAGTGAGTCGACAACTTTGGAATGCGGACCTATATGCAGAGGTAGAAGGGCGTTACCGCAGGGAAAACGATCTGCAATCCATCATGTTGATGGGAGGTTTACGTTGGCATATTCAAGCCCGTAATGTCAAATTTTAGGTTAACGAATTTTTCGTAACTCCTTGCGATAAGCTTTGGCTTTGTTCAAATCAAGATACTCGCTGATTGCGATGAGGTGTTCTAGCCATTCTATCCGTTGTGGATCTTCTTGATGAAGTTTGGAGAGATAGGGGAGGGATTCTAGGAGGGCTTCTAAGATTTGTTCCTGCTTCGCAGAACGCTCGGCTCCGCTCGATCTATTGAGTTGATCCAAGATCTGCTTTGCGGCTGAGACATAGTAGGATGCCAAAAAACGATTGGCCATATCATGCTCTGGTTCTAATCTCTGGATTTGTTCAAACTGCAAGATTGCTTGCTCCTCATCCCCTTGGTAGTAGAGATATCTGGCATAGGCTCTTCTCCAATCTAGATTATCTTTGTTACGGGCCACTTGTTCTTGAAAATGCCTCGCTCCATTTGTTTGTAAAGTAGGATGGCTGAGATAGATATCAAGTTCAGCTTCTATGAGACTTGGATGATTGGGATATCGCGTAAAAGCATGGTGCAAAACCTCTCTCGCTTGCGTAACCTGGCCCCATGCGCTACGCGTGTGTACGATCATGGCGTTGGCTTGAGCGAATTCGTTTTCCTGTTCTGGTAGATATTTTACAGGTGGATTATTCACCGCCAATTGCCAAGTGTTGAGAGCGGAAACACTATCTTTTAATTGCCATTGAGCATAAGCTTTGGCGAATAGTGCTTCATAGTTATTGGGTTCTAGTTGGTAGGATCTATCAAAATATTGACTGGCCAATAAGTAGTCTTTTCGATTATATGCCTTTGTCCCTGCTTCATATAGTTCTGGCAGTAGGAGAGTGATCGTGGTATTACAGGCTTGAGCATAGCGAGCCGTCTTATCTAATCGTTGTGCTGCGATGAGATGGTTATAAGCCCTCAATAATGCTTGTGGGTAATCGCTTCTAATTTTTTCGTTAGCATTAGCTTGCCAATATGCTTGGGCGAGGTAGAAATGTGCTTTTGGTAGTTCACCGTTTGATAGTAGTGATTGAGATTCTATCAAACTAGAAAGGGTCCGGATCGCTTCTGGGTAATTTGATTGTTCGTAGGCATAGATACCTTGAAACAGTAAATCATTTTGTCCCCAGACCAATGAAGGCAAGCAAAGAAGTAAGAAGATTGAGAGTCTCATTGATCGTGCTTTGGTGCATGCTATAATACAAGATGTGGAGTCTAGGACTGAAAAACAAAAAGAGACATCCAATATTGGATGTCTCTCTTGTATGTTTTTATACGTGTGAGGAGATTATTTTTCTCCACCTGTATTAAGCTTGGCTAGCTTTCCCATCCACATCTCAGACTCATCGTCTTTACCGATGATAGGAGTGATGGTACTTAGTTGTAACAACCACTCTTTTTCATTAGGCTGTGCTTCGTGTAACCAAACCATGTGAGGATAAGCTTTTTCAATCAAAGCTACGATACGCTTGTCCATGGCTTCAATTTCCTCAGACCTAGACATTCTGCCTTTTTCTTGAGAAAGTTCTGCGGCTTTGTTGATGTAATAAGCCCCAATCCCATAATTAGCTTGTAGGTTTTCTTTGTCTATATCATAAGCTTGTAGGTATAAAGGAATCGCTTCGTCCCCTTTACTTGCTTTGTCTAGTAGGGAAGCATAAGCTAAGATGATGCGAATGTCAGTCGGATCTTTTTCGATCATAGCTTTGAATTTCTCTTCTGCTTCAGAGAGGAGAGTCGGATTTTGCTGATAGATCCCCAATTCTTGACGCTTGATAGATTCGTCTTCAGGAAGCAATTCAGCAGCAGTAGTAAGGGTATTCAACGCCTTACGTGTTTCGCCCTGAGCTTGGTAGATTACGGCTAATTGTTGGTATACATAGCTCATCTGACCAAGGTCTTGCTGGTATGCTTGCTCATTAGCTTTGTTGAGTTCCGCTAGGTCTGAAGTAATGTACCGCTCATTGAAAATCGAAATCGCACTTTCTAAGGTGTTTACACTCGCAGTAGTGTCTCCAACCAAAAGATAGTTTGAACCAAGCATGCGGTTTGTTAAGAAGTGATCCAGATTTAATTCTTTTGCAGCTTCAAAATATTCCAATCCTTTTTCGTAGTTCCCTTCATTGAAGATTTCTACCCCTTGATTGTAAGCTAGAGCCCAGAGATTATACTTGGCGCCAGTTGGTCCTTCAAGTTGACTCTTAAGCGTGCCCGCTAATTCCGGGTGGCCTTCTGCTTCTTTGAGAGCTGCAGCAGCTTTTAATACTGCATCTGGATATTTTTCTTTCAATTCCTCATCTTGCGCTACTAGAGCGTAAGCCTGCTGTAGATAAAAGTATCCTTTGGCGACATTTTTACCTTTTTTAATCAGTTCTGGCTTAGAAAGTCCATCCTCTAGGCTCTCAATTCCTTTTACGAAATCTCCATTTTGGATCGCGACAGCGCCAGTGGTGATCTTTGAGGTTTGTGCCTGCAATCCGAGCATAATTAAGCTCAAAGTCAGTATGCTAAGCAGTTTTTTCATAAATATACCTTCCATTACAAAAGTGGTTTACAAATTAATTCAGCGAGTTTTGCGTTTATGAACGATCAGTTTGTTGATTTATTGATCATCCGTTGAATCATTTTCCATATTTTCTGCTGCATCTTCTTCATTATTTGCAGCTGAAATCTCATCTGTAACGCCTTCTTCTAGTGATTGTCCTTCTTCTCCTTCTGGATCAACGATTGCTTCCTCATCATCGGCGATAACTTTTGCTACTGATGCAATTTCATCTTTGCCTTTGAGGCGGATCAGTCTTACACCTTGTGTGTTACGACCTAATACGCTAATCCCTTCTATACTCATTCTAATGATGATCCCTTTACGGGTAATAATCATCAGATCCTCTTCACCTTCTACTGACTTTACCGCAATCAATTGTCCGGTTTTGTCAGAGACGTTTATTGTTTTGACGCCCTTACCCCCCCTATTGGTCACTCTATATTCAGTAACTGGCGTTTGTTTTCCATATCCTTTCTCCGAAACGACAAGGATATTTCGGTTTTCATCGGGTACTACGACCATGCCTACAACCTCGTCATCGTCGCCTGAAAGTCTGATGCCGCGTACACCAGCAGCAGTACGACCCATTTGACGAACCTTATTCTCTTCAAAGCGAATCGCTATGCCAGAACGCGCTCCCATAATGATCTGAGAGTTGCCGTTGGTGAGTTTCGCTTCTAGGAGTTCATCATCTTCATTGATGGTGATAGCGTTGATCCCAGAGGTTCTTGGACGGCTATATGCTTTAAGAAGGGTCTTCTTGACTTGGCCTTTTTTGGTGGCCATGATGATGTAGTGAGAATTAAGAAAATCCTCGTCATCCAAAGTTTCCACCGTAACGTAGGCTTTGACTTTGTCTTCTTTGTCTATTTGGATTAGGTTTTGAATAGCACGGCCTCTGTGCTGTCGTTCCCCCTCGGGGATCTGATATACACGCATCCAGAAGCAACGACCTCTCTCCGTAAAGAAAAGCACATAATTATGGGCCTTGGTCGAAAAGATATGTTCGACGAAGTCATTTTCCTTCTTGCCGGCACCTCTTAGCCCTACGCCACCACGTCCTTGGACTTGGTATACGCTAGCTGGAGTACGCTTGATATAACCATGGTGAGTGATCGTGAGGATCATATCACGGTTTGCGATCAAGTCTTCGATACGGATTTCGCCGTCGGCGTGCGTTATATCAGTACGGCGACCTTCACCATATTTTGCTTTTACCTCGGTCAGTTCATCTTTGATGATCTGCATTCGAAGCTCTTCGTCGGCGAGTACTTTTAAGTAATACTCGATTTTTTCCATCAACTCATTGTACTGCTGCTGAATTTTGTCTCGTTCCAAGCCGGTAAGGCGTTGGAGACGCATATCCAAAATTGCTTTGGCCTGAATCTCGGAAAGTTGAAAGCGTTCCATCAATCCAGCACGGGCAATATCAGCAGTTTGAGAAGCTCTGATCAATTTGATCACTTCGTCGAGGTGATCAAGAGCGATCAATAATCCTTCGAGTATATGAGCACGTTTGCGTGCTTCTGCTAAATCATATTCAGTACGCCTTACAACAATCTCGTGGCGATGTTCTACGTAGTAGCTAATCATCTCCTTGAGGTCGAGTAGACGAGGGCGCCCTTTGACCAAGGCGACATTGTTGATCGAGAAAGATGATTGAAGCGGGGTAAGTTGGTATAAGCGGTTGAGCACCACTTTTGCCATGGCGTCTCGCTTCACATCTACTACGATACGTAGGCCTTCACGGTCGGATTCATCACGGACATCAGAAATGCCTTCCAGTTTCTTCTCGCCTACGAGAATACTGATTTTCTGTATTGTAGTGGCTTTGTTGACTTGATAAGGGATCTCAGTAATGATGATTTGTTCCCTTTCTTTTTTATCAACTTCAATATCTGCTTTGGCGCGTATTACGACACGGCCTTTACCAGTATGATAAGCGGCCTTGATGCCTTCTACTCCATAGATAGTTCCTCCAGTGGGGAAATCAGGCCCTTTGATATATTGGGCGATCTCCGAAATCTCGATTTCAGGATTTTCGATATAAGCGATAATACCTTCGACGGTTTCGACTAGATTATGGGGCGGCATATTGGTTGCCATCCCTACCGCAATACCACTAGCGCCATTTACTAAGAGATTCGGAATTCTCGAAGGGAGGACTGTGGGTTCTGTAAGCGAATCATCGAAGTTGAGTCGAAAATCGACGGTATTTTTTTCTAAGTCGACGAGCATCTCTTCTGCAATTTTTTGCAGTCGAGCTTCGGTATAACGCATCGCAGCAGGATTATCACCATCGACTGAACCGAAGTTTCCTTGTCCGTCTACGAGCGGATAGCGCAAAGACCATTCTTGAGCCATACGCACCATCGAGTCATAAACAGCGGTATCACCATGAGGGTGAAATTTTCCTAATACTTCACCGACAATACGAGCGGACTTTTTATAGGAACGACTGCTTGCTAGTCCCAATTCGGACATACCATACAATACACGTCGGTGTACAGGCTTGAGGCCATCACGTACATCTGGTAAGGCGCGTGATACAATGACCGACATAGAATAGTCGATATATGCATTGCGCATTTCCTCCTCAATTCCTCTGTTAATTATTCTTTCTCCTTCTGCCATAGAATCAATAAAAAAACAATATGATAGCGGCCCGAAAGGGCAAGTGCAAATTAGGTAAATCTTTGCGGCTTTGAAAGTATTTGGCCCTTTGTATAAGTGCTTTTCGAGTGAATAGGAGATAGTTATTGATCATTTTAGGTAGGCTTAGAGATTATTCCGAACCTTCTAACTAAAACTTGGCCTCTATTTGTGCGATTTAGAGGGTAACTATTTGCTAATCAGCAAGGGAAGCTAGGACAATTGTGTCTGTTGAATTGGTCCCAATTCGTGCTGAATTGCCCTGTTTATAAGTGTAATAAGTGTTTAGTTTACCCTCTTAAACTACTCCATATCATGTAATAAGATGCTTGTGTAGGGCATTTATTGTGATGTTAGAGGGGCTCCCTTTGCGTTTTTTTTCAGGATCAATCTGCGGATATATTTGTTACAGAAACAAAGAACCATATCAAGCAATATGCGAAAAGCAGATTTGACCGCTACTCAGCTCCGTGATTTGAATTTATTTAACCTTATCCTCGAATGCGATGGTTGGGTTGATCAATATGAGACTGAGAAACGTCTTGATGCCGGAGAACTTGTCAATCCTGAAGGAAGCCGAGCTGCCCATGGGGAAGGGACGATTTTACAGGCAAGATTCCATGCTCCAGTCAATATGATTAGTCTTCGAATTACCGATCTGAACCGTGAAGACAAGGTTCAATTTCATTTCCTATTTGATAATCGACCAGAGCGTATTCTTGAATGGCTTGTTGATATTCGACACGAGCTCAACTTAGAGACATATCCTGATTTACTCAAAGAGGCAGATGGACGTTGTGAAATGATCCTGTTAGAAGTCTCTGAGACAGAAATTTATGAAGTAAAACCGCCAACGAGCGTCTAAAGATATTCAGAAGAATGCTCTTCCATCAATCGGCTACTTTATACAAGTAGCCGATTTTTTATGCTTCAAAGGCAAGTTCAACATAGTTTATCGGGATATCCATCTCCAGAAATTTCTTCTCATACTCCGTGAGAACTTTAAAGTCTTCTGGCAAATGCTCTGTAGCGTGTAAGTCAAAAGAGAGCTCTTGCAAACTGAGTTTTGACTCTCGCACAAACACTTCTAAGCTGTAGTGAAAAAGTTCTCGATTATCCGTTTTATAATGCAGTTTTCCGCCTGCTTTCAGTATACTTCGGTATTGCACCAAAAAAGTAGGGTTGACCATTCGATGCTTGGCTTGGCGGTTTTTGGGGAAGGGATCTGGAAAAGTAATCCAAATTTCATCTATCTCATTTTCGCCTACTGATTCTCCTAATAGCTTTAGATCTTGTTGCAAAAAAGCTAGGTTTGGGATGCCTTCCTCGAGAGCCAGCTTTGCTGAACGGTACATCCTAGTTGGCTTCAAGTCAACCCCTAAAAAATTGCGTTCCGGGTAGCGACGAGCCAGCTCCAACGAAAAGGTGCCATGGCCACAACCCATCTCCGCAGTGATCGGATTTGCATTGCCAAACAACTCTTGCCAATTGTTTTTTGTCTGGTTTTCGTAATGGTAGCAGTTAGAGTATGACTCATACTGCGCTTTTTTGAATTGTTTTCTCCTAGCCATATGGAGGGCGAAAATAGCTAAATCTGCTAATATTTCTAATTTAAGAAGATTTCTGCCTTTAGAACTTGTTTTGGTGTCTTATACAATGTTTGCAAAAGTACTGTAAGAAAATTGACCCCAATGTGGTTTGTTTTTTCAGGCCTTAGAACGCAAATTTGCAGCTCAAATTCAACCAATTAACCGGAATTTTATGCCTTATCTGTTCACTTCGGAGTCTGTGTCAGAAGGACACCCAGACAAAGTGGCCGACCAAATATCTGATGCAGTATTAGACGCCATGTTGCAACAAGATCCTCATTCACGTGTTGCATGTGAGACCCTCGTTACCACAGGACTCGTAGTATTAGCGGGGGAGATTTCTACCCAAGCCTATGTCGATCTACAAGCCGTTGTAAGAAATACGATTGACAAAATTGGCTACAATTCTGACGAATACCAGTTTAGTGCCGCCAGTTGTGCCGTAATGTCAACCCTACACGAACAATCGCCAGACATCGCTCGTGGTGTCGATAGCGATGAGGATAAGGCTAAAGAACAAGGTGCAGGTGATCAAGGGATGATGTTTGGCTATGCCGTGAATGAAACTCCGGAATTGATGCCAATGGCTCTTGCCTTTTCTCACAGATTAGTCAAAGAACTAGCTCAAATCCGCAAAAATGAGGCGCATTTGATACCTTATCTCCGTCCTGATAGCAAATCTCAGGTAACGATCGAATATGGTGATGATGGAAAGCCTTTGCGCGTTCATACAATCGTCCTCTCTACTCAGCATGATGATTTTGTCAAAGCGGAAAATGATTCTCCCGCGGCAATCACCAAGGCCGAACAAGAAATGCTCGCTAAAATCAAATCAGATGTAATCGAGCATCTCGTACCAAGAGTAATCCCTGCCGAATTACTAAAAGATACCATTTATCACGTCAATCCTACTGGCAAGTTTGTTATTGGTGGTCCTCATGGTGATTCTGGTCTTACTGGCCGCAAAATCATCGTCGATACTTACGGTGGCAAAGGTGCTCACGGTGGAGGTGCTTTTTCTGGAAAAGACTCTTCCAAAGTTGACCGTAGTGCTGCATACGCTTCTCGTCATTTGGCCAAAAACATGGTAGCTGCTGGTATATGTGATGAAGTCCTCGTACAGCTAGCTTATGCTATTGGTGTCGCTGAGCCTGTATCTATCAATATCGAGACTTATGGCACTAGTAAAATTGATTTGACCGACGCTGAGATCGCTACTAAGATTCAAGAAAACATTTCCTTTACTCCTGCCGCAATTGTCTCTCGTTTGGGCCTTAAAAACCCAATCTTCTCTGAGTCGGCTGCTTATGGACATATGGGCCGTGATGCTGAAGAGCGTGAGATCGATACTTTTTACGCCAGTCAAACTATTGATGGCTCTGCCGAACTCATGACTCGTACCCACGCCAAAAAGAAAGTTACTTTCTTTAGTTGGGAGAAATTAGATATGGTTGACCAACTCAAGTCAATCTTTGGATAAAAACTTAATTTAGAGGGGGACGTAATCATTACGTCCCCCTTTTTTTATTTTTAGACTTTTGGATTGTTATGACCTTACTTAGAGTTTTTTGCTTAGCCCTGCTGGCAACGACTTTGGCGTTCGCTTGCCAGAGCGAAAAGACCGAAACTCCTGCCAAAGTAGTCTCTGATACGATCAATGCTGTATCCAAGGATCCTATGGTACAATGTCTAGAAGTGGCAGACCAAATATGTGGTGTCGGGGTATGGTTTGCGATCTTAGGTGAGCAGATCAATAATCTTCCTTTAGATGATTTACAACCTTTAGAAGTTACGGATTCGGCTTTATCTGAGTCGGGCTATGTCTATATCAAGCGCACGATCTACCTTGATGGAGGAGAAGTGGTTGTAGAGGGAACGTTCCTCGAAGAGGAAAAAGCCACAGAAGAAGAGCTAAATCTTAGCAGGGTACATCGGATATTTTTTCGCAACCCTAGCTTTAAAATCCCCAATGGACTTAAAGTAGGCGAAACCGTTCGCACAGTGATGCAAAAATACGAAGGACAGGATTTGTTGGTCTCTTCCATCCCAGACTATGAAACGGTGGTCATCCAGCTACCTAATGTGAGTAATATGTTTTTGCATTTTAGCGACCCCGCTAACGAATGGTCCTCCAGCGCGGGGGAAAACCCTACGGTTGAAATGCTCCCAGCCAGTTGGCAGATCCGCGAAATTGTGGTGATGTAATTGGCTTAAATTCCCAACCACTTAAACTCATACTGCTTTTCAGGTATTCTGATGCGTTCAGATATGCGTCTGAGGCGACTGGGGAGCTTCATGAGATAGTCTCTGGCTCTTTGTGCCTCGTCATTGAGTGAGTTGATATTGCTTATGTCCCAACGCAAAAGTAAATCGTCGAGAATATCGATATAATCAAAGGTTGTATAAACGCCTAATCTTTGGGCGGCGTCAGAGAAGTGATCAAAAAGCTCTCCCATTGGATTGCCTGATTCACGGAGCATATGAGCTGGCATGACGATTTTTTTTCTCATCATGTCCTCAAAAGCGAGCATTACTTCACTTGGGTCTAACTCAAAGATCTGGCGAATAAACTCTATATAAGCGTTCGCATGGCGAGCCTCATCAGCTGCAATATTGCCACACATCTTGGCGAGTTTCGGATTGTTGCCCTTCTTGGCCATCGCCGCTACTCTACGGTGTGAGACATTGGTTGCAAGCTCTTGGAAGCTGGTATAAACAAAATTACGATACGGATCTCGTCCCGTACCGATATCAAAGCCATCATTAAGAAGATATTGGGTGGATATCTCCATTTCGCGCATATTGACTCGGCCTGATAAGTAGAGATATTTATTGAGGACATCTCCGTGGCGATTTTCTTCTGCAGTCCAGGCACGTACCCACTTAGACCAGCCATTTTGGCCATCTTGATCTACGCCTTCAACGTCCATCAACCAAGCCTCATAAGTAGGAAGGGCTTCTTCGGTAACGGTATCTCCGATCAAAACAGCCCAAAAATCATAGCTTAATTCTTGTGCTAATTCCTGTAATTCTTTGACCTCTTCGAAAAAACTATCTTTGGTCGAATCTGGTAAAAAATCAGATGGCTGCCAATTGGTTTCAATCGGCTTCAAATATTTTTCAAGTAGAGAGTCCATCGACTTTTCGATGGTCTGCATTACTTCTAGACGGACATTAGTAATTTTCATATGCTAAAATAGACGCTGAATAGCGGCAAGGTAGCAAAATTTGTAAGGGCGAGAATTTACTATTTACGCATGATTTTTAGGCTTTCTGGCCTAAGGCTCAACCCAAATCACGTTGCCAGATCGGTCTAAATAGGCATAATGATTGAAATAATCGTTAGCCGAAGGACCGAGTAATACCTTGGCTACTCCATTTTTGAACTCTCCAGCCCAGAGAAATTGTGGCGGGGTGATCCAACTATTGTTTTGATCGATATATCCCCAGAAACGCCCCCTTTTGATAGCCGCTCGGCCTTCTTGGAAAGACATTGCATAATCGTATTGAGGATTGATGACAAAAAAACCGTCTTTATTGACAAAACCCCACTTGCCTCCGTCGTAGTCGCTATACTGCTTATGATCGTTGGAGCGTTTTTGACTTCCTACGCGTACAGGTATAAGACCAGAACTATAATAGCCGATTTCGTCAAATTGATGAGGAAACCAAACTCTGCCGAGGGTGTCCATGATAGAGAATTTACGATAATCTAGTTCATTGGTCGGCTCTCCTTTGAACTTGGCTCTAACGGCCACCATCCCTTCGTGAAATTGACTTTCAATACGATATTGAGAAAATACTTCTCGACCATTATGATCAATACAGATTTTTCGACCTTTCCGATCTTTGACTACTGCAAAACCATCTCTAAAATCTACAGGGTATAGATAATTAGGGGGAATGTGCATCACAATGGCACTATCTTTAGCTGATTGGTTATTTTTGAGTTTACGGACATAGCCCCAATAGCCATCTACCATAACTGCCGCAAGTCCTTCTTGGAAGGTGCGGCAAGACTGAGGGATAAAATCTTTGCGGAGGGGATTGCCTAGTGTATCAATAAATTGCCATCCATTGTCCATACGCACAGCGGCGACATGGTTCCTGAAAATGTAGGATTCGTGCAGTACTTTCCCAACGTCAGTACGAGCAAATGGGGGAGCATCATTTACCGGCGAATGATAAATAGGATTGATGACAAAAGCACCGCTTGTATTGATAAAGCCCCAGCGACCATCTGTAGGCATATCAGCGCCATTAGGAGTACCTCCCACATTTACTGCAGCCAATCCTTCGGAGAACGGTAGAGCATAAGCAAACTGCAGAGCGATTTCGGTAGTGCCATCTGAGTTGATATAGCCATACATGCGGTTATTCCAAATACGATAAAGATCGTG
This sequence comes from Bacteroidia bacterium, assembly GCA_045106675.1. Classification (GTDB taxonomy): domain Bacteria; phylum Bacteroidota; class Bacteroidia; order J057; family J057; genus JBCAWW01. The sequence continues at coordinate 1,179 of JBGCFA010000305.1, read as the reverse complement.
TTTGATAAACTCATCTTTGCAAGCTAGTTGCAATAGGATGATTGGAATTAGAATAAAGTATGTCAGTTTGCTTCGCATACAAAGGGAAATTACGTGGCTATAAGCGTATTGACAAGCCCTTGGCTAATAAAGTTGGAAAAAATGTGATATATTTTGATCTTTTGTTGAAAATGCTATTATTTTTGTCAAATGGCCAAGATCAAAACTGCTTTTATCTGTCAAAATTGTGGAAGTACCCATCTTAAATGGCAGGGACAATGCGTTGGGTGTAATGAGTGGGGCACGCTTGTGGAAGAAATCATAAGCGGGGTAACGGGAAAACATACTAATCCGGTATCTATGAATACTCAGTCAAAGCCTATGCCTTTGGCTGAGATTGTGGCTTCTACTGAATCTCGTATTCCAACAAAGGATGAGGAGTTTAACCGAGTATTGGGTGGAGGAATTGTGCATGGTTCAGTAGTTTTGATTGGAGGAGAACCTGGAATCGGCAAAAGTACTTTATTATTGCAATTGGCTTTGCAATTGGCACCGAAGAAAATCTTATATGTCTCTGGAGAAGAATCCCAAAATCAGGTCAAACTCCGGGCTTCACGGCTGCCCTATGAAAATGAGCAGTTATTTGTAGCGAGTGAGACGAATTTGGAGAAGGTATTTAACTACTTCAAGGAGATTAAGCCGGATATAGTGGTTATTGATTCGATTCAAACTGTCTATACAGAAGCTCTAGAAAGCGCGCCGGGAAGCGTCAGTCAAGTACGAGAAAGTGCTTCAAAATTGATTCGTTTAGCCAAAGATAGTCATGTGCCTATTTTTTTAGTCGGTCATATTACTAAGGAAGGATCATTGGCTGGGCCAAAGGTGCTTGAGCATATGGTTGATGCAGTACTATCCTTTGAAGGAGATCGACATAATCAATACCGGATCATTAGAACTAGTAAAAATAGATTTGGCGCTACTAGCGAACTCGGCATTTATCATATGACGGGTCAAGGATTGAGAGAAGTGAATAATCCTTCTGAAATTTTCCTAAGCGGTCGTGAGGAACAATTTTCAGGTGTAGCAATTGGTGCGACTTTAGAAGGGCTGCGTCCATTATTGATCGAAACCCAAGCTCTTGTTTCCAATATGGCTTATGGTACTGCCCAAAGGTCGAGTACTGGTTTTGATGTGAGAAGG
>JBGCFA010000304.1:0-7320 GCA_045106675.1 Bacteroidia bacterium | reverse complement strand
CTAGCGTTCGACAAGGTCGGCCCCAACTGCTCGCCATAAAAGATGTTGTCTCCCAAAATCAGCGCAGCATCATCATCGCCAATAAAGTCAGCCGCAATGACAAAGGCTTGTGCCAAACCCTCTGGATTGGGTTGTTCGGCATATTCAAAACGAACTCCCAAGCGTGAGCCATCCCCTAAAAGCTGCCTAAATAAGGGCAAATCCTTAGGAGTGGAAATAATCATGATCTCTTTGATCCCAGCTGACATCAGGGACGACAAAGGATAATAGATCATGGGCTTGTCATAAACAGGCATGAGCTGCTTGCTGACAGAGATAGTGAGCGGGTATAAACGAGTGCCGGAGCCTCCGGCGAGAATAATGCCTTTCATATTGAGGGGTTGCTTTAATTCCTCCCCCTACCCCCTCCGAAGGGGGACATTGCTTCGCAAACCGTAGGTTATCCCCCTTCGGAGGGGGTAGGGGGAGGACTTTCTTTTCATATAATAAACCTTCAAAAAGGAGATTCAAAATGTTCAAATGCCGTATGTAGTTGGTCTTTAGCTGATACAGTCGGCTCTGTATCCATCTGCCGCCAAGGGATGGCGAGCTTGGGATCATCCCATAAGACGCCCCCCTCAGAACCATTTTGGTAGTAGTTGGTGCATTTGTAGTGAAACAAACAAGTCTCAGATAAGACTTGAAAACCATGCGCAAATCCCTCAGGGATATAAAGCATGGTATGCTCTTCGGCTTTCATCTCTGCGGTGATACATTTGCCATATGTGGGAGAATCTTTGCGGATATCCACCGCCACATCTAATACATGTCCTTCCAATACTGTGATCAGTTTGCCTTGGGCATAGGGCGGCGCTTGAAAGTGCAAGCCCCTAATCGTGCCTTTGGTGGAAGAAGAGAGATTGTCCTGGACAAACTGCAAATGACCGAGGCCGATCTCTGCGAAGCTGCGTTGGTTATGCAGTTCGAGAAAAAAGCCTCGGTCATCGCCGAATACGTCAGGTTGAATAATTATGATTCCCGGAAGAGAGGTCTCAAGTTTGCGGAACCCCATTAAGTTGCTCTTTAAAGTATGCTAAGGTCTTCAGTAGTCCTTCACGACGGTCTACTTTCGGTTCCCACCCCAAGATCTCCTTGGCCCGAGTGATATCAGGCTGTCTTACTTTAGGATCGTCTTGTGGTAGTTCCTTATTGATGATCTTACTATTTGAGCCAGTAAGTTCGATCACTTCTTTGGCAAAATCAAGGATACTAATTTCTGCGGGGTTACCAACATTGACAGGATCGGACTCATCGCTCAGCAATAGGCGATAAATACCCTCCACCAAATCGTCTACATAGCAAAAACTACGGGTTTGACTGCCATCTCCAAAGACGGTGATATCTTCCCCACGAAAAGCTTGTGAAGCAAATGCAGGCAAAGCACGACCATCATCCAAACGCATACGTGGACCATAAGTATTAAAAATACGGATGATACGCGTTTCGATCCCATGGTAACGGTGGTAAGCCATGGTCATCGCCTCCATAAAGCGCTTGGCTTCATCATAGCAGCCACGAGTACCAACGGGATTGACATTGCCCCAATAATCTTCGGTCTGTGGGTGAATCAATGGATCACCATAGACTTCAGAAGTAGAGGCGATCAATACCCGAGCGCCTTTTTCTTTGGCGAGTCCTAGAATTTTATGAGTACCCATCGCACCTACTTTGAGGGTTTGGATAGGTATTTTGAGATAGTCGATCGGACTAGCAGGAGAGGCAAAATGTAAGATATAATCCAAACGCCCTTCGACGAAGGTATAATTGGTTACATCGTGCTTGACAAATTTGAAGCCATCGACCCCAAATAGGTGTTGAATATTTTGGATATTTCCGGTAATGAGGTTGTCCATCGCAACTACCTCATAGCCTTCTTTGAGAAAGCGTTCACATAAATGTGAACCTAAGAATCCAGCACCACCTGTAATTAAGACCTTTTGCTTTGACATATTTGGATTGTGTTAGAGTAAAGATAAAGGTGTCTAAAGAAAAGGGGAATAAAGGCAATTTGCCTTTATTCCCCTTTCATATTATCTACCCGAATCAGGACTTCACCTGATTGGATTGTACGACAGAACGACGACCGATAGAATAATAGGTGTAACCCATTTCTTCCATGGTTTCGATGTCATAGATATTACGTCCGTCAAAGATTACTTTTTCTTTGAGACTAGAATTAAGATTATTGAAATCTGGAGTACGGAATTCGTTCCACTCAGTGATCAATAGGAGGGCATCAGCACCCGCGATTGCATCGTACTGATTAGCCGCAAACTCGATATCGAGGTCAGCATGGTAAGTTTGTACAGCCTCCATCGCTTCAGGATCGTAAGCTTTGACTTTCGCACCACGCTCCAACAACTCTTTGATGATCACCAAAGCTGGTGCTTCACGGATGTCATCAGTATTTGGCTTAAAGGCCAATCCCCAAACACCAAAGGTTTTACCTGTTAGGTCTTCACCATAGTGAGAGATGACTTTTTCTACCATCACTACTTTTTGCTTGGTATTGACATCCATTACCGAACGTAGGATCTGGAAATCATAGTCATAAGACTGAGAAGTTTTGAAGAGAGCCGAAACATCTTTCGGGAAACAAGACCCACCATAGCCTACACCTGGGAATAAGAAACGCTTACCAATACGTGTATCAGTACCAATACCTTTACGGACATGGTCAACGTCTGCACCCACTAGTTCACAAAGGTTCGCGATCTCATTCATGAATGAAATCTTAGTCGCGAGAAATGAGTTAGCGGCATACTTCGTTACCTCTGCACTTGGCTCATCCATCATGATGATAGGATTGCCAGAAAGTACAAATGGCTTATAGAGGCGACGCATCTGCTTACGAGCACGCTCAGAGCCAGTACCAATTACGATACGTTCAGGCTTCAAGAAATCTTGTACAGCAAATCCTTCACGCAAAAACTCAGGATTAGAAACTACATCAAACTCAACGTCGGTTTGTGAAGCGATAGCCTGAGTTACTTTAGTGGCAGTCCCTACGGGAACGGTGCTCTTATTTACGATTACACGATAATCTTTCAATAGAGTACCAATTTCGCTGGCAACTCCAAGTACATATTTCAAATCAGCAGAGCCATCTTCCATAGGAGGAGTTGGCAGAGCCAAAAAGATAATATCGGCATGCTCTACGGCTTCCGCGAGAGAGTCAGTAAAGTGCAAACGCCCTTCTTTGGTGTTGCGCTCAAAAATAGTTTCTAGTCCTGGCTCATAAATAGTAACCTGGCCAGAACGTAGTTTAGCAAGTTTGCGCTGATCATTATCAACACAGATCACATCATTTCCGGCTTCGGCAAAACAAGTCCCTGAGACGAGTCCTACATATCCGGTACCTACTACTGCAACTTTCATAAAAGATTAAGTTTTTTAAATAAATTTTTTCAAATGATCCACGATATAGCTTTGCTGGGTTTCGTCTAATTCAGAGTGCATCGGTAAACTGAGCACTTGTTCACATAGTTTTTCGGAGATCGGAAACTCCCCTTCCTGATAACCATAGCCTCGATAGGCGTCCTGCAGATGCAATGGCACAGGATAATAAATCATATTGGGAATTCCGGCGGCGTCTAGTTTAGATTTCAAATCATCTCTTTTGTCACGACCACCGGCTATCTTGAGTGTATATTGATGAAAAACGTGTTCGGCATAGCCAGCTCTAAAAGGAGTCTCTAATCCTTCTACATCGGCCAACATCTCATCGTAAAGGTCCGCGGCCTTACGTCTAGCAGCGGTATATGTATCAAGATGCTTGAGCTTGATATCTAGAATTGCAGCTTGTATCGCGTCTAATCGACTATTGACACCGACTCGATCGTGATAATATCGACGCTCCGAACCATGATTACAGATCGACCATAGTACTTCTGCGAGTTTCGCATCGCGAGTAAAGATCGCTCCTCCATCACCATAGGCTCCTAGATTTTTGCTAGGATAAAAGGAGGTAGTACCGATATGTCCAATCGTACCCGTTTTCATTTTTCTCCCGTCGGGGAACGTATAGTCAGAGCCGATCGCTTGGGCAGTGTCTTCTAAGACCGATAACCCATGCTTAGTCGCCAGATCCATAATCGGGCCCATATTGGCAGCTTGTCCAAACAAATGAACAGGCAATATCACTTTTGTTTTGTCTGTAATAGCCGCTTCAACCGCTTCAATATTGAGATTGAAAGTATCAGGATCGACTTCTACAAAGACTGGTTTCAGACGAAGCAACGCAATCACCTCAACAGTAGCCACATATGTAAAAGTAGCCGTGATCACTTCATCACCGGGCTGCAAATCCAATGCCATCAAAGCGATCTGCAAGGCATCAGTGCCATTGGCGCAAGAAAGCGCATGCGGCACATCAAGATAGGCACCTAGATTATCTCTAAAAGATTGTACCACCGGTCCATTGATAAATCTACCAGAGCGAACTACCTCCAGCACGGCATTATCTACTTCTTCCTGTATTTTATGATACTGTGTGACGGTATCTACCATCTGAATTTTCATACTACGCTTACTTTTTGTCGACCCAAACTATTTAAGGGGACAAAGATATTGATTTCTTCATGTCTCTCCTATACCAAGCCAAGCGGATTAGCGCGCAATCGACACATTCTTTTGACCTTTTATAGTCTAATTGCTCACCGTAAATTTGTGCCGTACTCTTTAATAACAAAGATGGGGTATTTATAGCGTATGAAACGTTCAATATTATTGCTTTTCTTACCTCTGTTGTGGCTTCCGTCTCTCAAAGCCCAAGTGAGCCTTCAAGACTCAAGTGTTTCGATGGGCTTATTGCAGGTAAGTTATCGAGGATTGCTGACAGGTGGCGACATGGCTGACACCTATGGTTTCAACTCCCAGATCGGTTTAGACTTTAGCTGGAAGTTTGCCAATCAGTTTTATGCTACCATAGGCGCCCAAGCCTTGGTGAGTGATCAGATCAGGGATACCATCTTGATGCAAAACATCTTGACTGGCGGTCTCTTAGTTACCAATAATGGCCTTTTATCCGATATCAGGCTAGTCCAAGCCGGTTTTGTCATTCCGATATCGGTGGGCCGATTGTTTACGCTGCCGATTTTCCCAAACCCCAATACTGGCTTCTTTGTCGAAGTGGGCGGACAGTATATGCAACATTGGATCAATATCACCCCTACAGATGAAGAAGTCTCCGCTGTTTCAGGTGAATATGCCAAAGGATATGATCGTATGACGGGAGGTTTTGGTTTACGGGAAGCGGCGGGTTTTCGCTTTATCGGCAACAATGGCTATGTCAATTTTTCCGTAGGATTAGAGTTTAGCCAAAATTTCACCAACGGTTTGCGCAGCATCCAATACGATACGGGATTACCCGGCAAGCAAGGACGCAGGGATTATTTCAGCGGGTTTTATGTTAGCTGGATTTTTCCGCTACTTGAGCGCGCACCTAGCAAAGTTTATTATTACTAGCTTTAGGCTCACCGCTGCGCGGAACGCTTGGGTATAAAATAACGCAGACAGGGATTAGACATGATGCTTATATCCCTCTCTACCTTCGGGCGTTCTGCGAAGCAGCGATATGCCAAAAGGCTAACCGCTGCGCGGAACGGCTAGTCTTTTTGGGAAGCAATGTTGAGGCGCAAGATCTTGCGCCTTGACGATTAAGCGTTCCGCGAAGCGGCAGTCCTAAAAACCCTCCAATCACAAGCCCAAAGAATCCATCTTCACTACCTCATACTGACTATCCTCTGGTGGATATCGTAGGATCGAGTCAAAGCGACCACTTTCTCTTCCGAGTGCCCAGATTAGGCTTTCTCCTGCTGGAATCAACTGAGGACGGGCAGCGAAAATACTGTCTGCAAAGGCTTCCTTAGCGTCCACCAACTGCCAGCCACGCGCTCTAAACATTGCGACCAAATCTGGCAAAAAGAGCGCTGAGGTTAGGTTGTGGTGAAGCAATAAGGTATGCGGAATATGCCGGCCGTTCAGCGAAGCTGAAACTTCCTCATAAAACTGGGCTCTCTCCCACAAATGAGCCAAATAATACTCTCGATAAGGTTCAATATCAGCTTCTGGGTCCTCTTTCAAACGCTTGATCAATCGGCTGTTGATGTACCAATCTGAAGCATCAATCGTTACATCGCCCATCTCATAACCCAAGGAATCACAAAATGCGCGAAAGCCATTCACCTTTTCAGGAGTATTGCCACCCTTGAGGTAGGGAAATCGAAACCGCTTGCTATAATGTTGATACCCATTGATCACCTCATCAGTATCTAGCAGTTCTTGCTTAAAATCCGCCAGACTGACATCAGCACTATTGAAACTCGGGTGGGTAAAAGTGTGGTTGGCAATCATATGTCCGCGCTTGTCCCAACTCTTGAGGAGAAAACGTCCTTTAGCATTAAGCTTATTCTTCCCCGTTACAAAAAATGCCGCCTTCAAACCCGCCGAATCCAATGCTTGGAGAATCATCTCATTCCACTCCTTAAAGGGATAATCAAGCAAATCACGGGTAATCCCATCGTCAAAGGTAAAACTGACTTTCGGTTTTGAGGATGGTAAATCACGCACCACTTGCTGGACACTAGGCTTAGGGCCGCAACCCAAGCTCATGACCACAAACAGGGCAAAAATGAGGTATCCAAAGGACTTATTCATGCTTATTCTTTAATATTGCAGACAGATAACAAACAAAATGATTGTCGTCTTTTTTCCTCCCCCGACCCCCTCCAAAGCGGGAAATTGCTTCGCAAACCGTAGGTTGTCTCCCTTTGGAGGGGGTAGGGGGAGGAATGCACTAAACAAATATATTTATTAGCTCTAATCTACGCATCATCAAACGCCTTTATCAAATCGGTATCCTCGGCTATGGCCTCGCTTTACGGCTGGCAGCTCCTTTTCACGCCAAAGCGCGTAAATGGGTAATGGGGCGTAGGGATTGGGAAAGCGTTCTGCGACAGCAACTCCTAAACAAAAAAGGGCCGTGGATATGGTTTCACTGTGCCTCATTGGGCGAATTTGAGCAGGGGCGCAACTTATTGGAGGCCATTAAGCGCGATTATCCGGAGTACAAAATCCTCTTGACCTTTTTTTCACCTTCTGGTTACGAAATTCGCAAGAACTACCAGCATGCCGATCTCGTTTGCTATTTGCCATTGGATACAGCCCGCAATGCGGAACGCTTCGTCAAGCTTTTTGAGCCTAAACTGGTGTTTTTTATCAAATATGAACTCTGGCTCAATTATTTGGCGGCCTTAGCCGAACGCCAAATCCCGACTCTTT
>JBGCFA010000303.1:0-22730 GCA_045106675.1 Bacteroidia bacterium | reverse complement strand
TTGATAGCTGGCGTCATTGGCGAGTTCATCGAGGGTGCCTTTTTCATATGCCGCAGGCGGAACGTCGTATCGCAAGCCGTAGGCTGGGTTTTGTTCATCTAATAATGATAGATGATTGCAAGCGCCAAGGAGAATCAAAGAAGAAACCACCAGTGTTGCACCCAAGCGTCGAAACCAAAAACTCACTGCTCCCACTACCATCATCAGCAATGAAAAGACGATCAAAATGCTAGCTCCTGCAGGGATCTGAAACCAACGGATGTGATCAAGCGTTCCCAGCATGGCGATAATCAAAAAGACCAATATCTGTAAGATCAACAACTTGCCGTGGTGCTGTGATAGAGAATAAACGAGTTCGCGTAAGCGGGCATTAGGCATCTCTCCGACTTTGATGACCTTAAATGGCATGACGAAATAACTATCCGCTCGTTTTTGAGATTTGAGAGCCGTCTTGGCTTTGCTGAGGATGATCAAGCGTTTGCGCCAAGCATCGGTTTTGACAAAACGTTTTTCTAGACCTTGGCCAAGCCACTGAAAAAAAGTATGCTGCGCGAAGAAATAGCTCGCTGACACCAAAAACATCAATAAAATACCCGATATGATACCGCCAATATTTTCGATCACCACCGCATTGAAAGCTCCTTGATGGTCTATTTGATACTGTAAAAAATAAGCGATATAGACCAGCAGAAATCCTCCCGGCACAATCAAATTATTCATCGAGAGCACGTAAAAGGGACTTTTGTGCTGCCCCAAAAAATGAAAACGATAGCTCTCATTGATGAAGAGCGTGATCATATAGGCAAACAAAAAACCGCCCATTGCCGATCCTACGATAAAGTAGCTCCAGAAATTTTCCCGGCCCATATACTCGGGCTCTAAAAACAGATATGCGCCACCTAGAGCAGAACCTAATCCACCAGTGATCAAGGCCAACAAAAGCAGCCAAAACAATAGCAGTAGCTTGTAATGACGTATATGTCTTACAAATAATTGAACAGGCAGCGAGTAGTAGACGGCAAGCAAAAAGCGTTTGACGTCCGGCATGGGCGTAGATTAAAGGGTACAACAATCCTATTTAGATTATCGGAAAAAATTCCCGCTAATCTTGAGAAAATTTGGTGGTATAGCTACCCAGACAATGGCGGGGTAAGAAGTGTTATTATTATAACGCAAAAAAGACCTGAGATGGTTGAATCATCCAGGTCTTTTTTTTTAAAAAAATTTTTATGTCTATATGATTGTCATATTTCTCGCAATCATAATGCTCATTTTCAAAGCTTTTTGCCCTTTTGGGAAAAAAGGGCAGCAAAAAATCGGCCCGTGCAAAGCCCGCCCACATATCCGACCCCGAGTGCACGGCCCAGGCCAGCGCGCTTTATTCGCCTTAATTATGAGCGATGGCTTTGTCAGCCGCTCGGGAAATGGGGCGGCTAGCAGGCTAGGATCGCGGCTGACTTCCCGATAAAAATCGGGATTGGTTCTTTTGGGGCAATGCCAAAAGAACAATTACTAGCGCCCGATCATTTTTCCCGGCACTACGATTTCATCGAACTTTTCGCTTGTTAGATAACCCAGCTGGATCGCTGCTTCTTTGAGAGTAGTACCTTCTGCATGGGCTGTTTTAGCTATTTTTGCGGCCTTATCATACCCGATGTGTGTATTGAGGGCGGTTACCAACATCAATGAGTTGTTGAGCAATTGTTTGATACGCTCGTGATTAGGCTCGATGCCAACCGCAAGATTGTTGTTGAAGGATTCGCAAGCATCACCGATCAAACGCGCTGACATCAATACATTATAAACCATCATCGGCTTAAACACATTGAGTTGAAAATGTCCGTGCGTTCCAGCGACGCTGACAGCCGTATCATTGCCGATCACCTGAGCACAAGCCATCGTCAGAGCTTCTGCCTGAGTAGGATTGACTTTGCCCGGCATGATCGATGAACCCGGCTCATTGGCAGGGATGGAAAGCTCACCGATACCACAACGTGGGCCAGATGCCAACAAACGGATATTGTTGCCAATATTGAGTAAGCTCACTGCAACACGCTTCAAAGCACCAGAGGCTTCGACCATCGCATCATGAGCGGATAGGGCTTCAAATTTATTGTCCGCCGTGCGGAACGGGTGGCCTGTGAGGTCTGCGATATGGCCAGCGACTGTTTCTGAATAACCTTTTGGGGTGTTGAGACCCGTACCGACAGCCGTTCCGCCGAGGGCGAGCTCAGAAAGGTGAGCTAGACTGTCGAGTATCGTTTCCATACCCTTGCCGAGCTGTGCAGCATAACCACCAAACTCTTGTCCCACTGTCAGAGGCGTCGCATCCATCAAGTGAGTACGTCCAATTTTTACGACTTCGTCGAACGCTTGGGCTTTAGCTGCGAAGGTGTCACGTAAGAGTTTAATCTTGGGCAAAGTCTGCTCCACGATATAAACATAGGCCGAGATGTGCATGGCCGTCGGGAAAGTATCGTTGGATGACTGAGATTTGTTGACGTCATCATTAGGGTGAACGGGAGCTTTGCTGCCGATTTCTCCACCGAGGATTTCGATAGCGCGGTTGGAGATCACCTCATTGACGTTCATATTGGACTGAGTACCTGAACCAGTCTGCCATACCACTAATGGAAAGTGATCATCATGCTTACCCGTGATGATTTCGTCGCAGACTTGGCCAATCACTTTGGCTTTGTCGTCTGGAAAATCAGTAAGCTCTGCATTGGTGATAGCAGCCGCTTTTTTGAGGACTGCAAAGGCACGAATCACTTCAATAGGCATCAATTGTCCGCCAATTTTGAAGTTTTCTTTGGAGCGTTGGGTTTGAGCGCCCCAGTATTTTTCGCTAGGGACCTGTACGTCCCCCATAGTGTCTTTTTCGATACGATAACTCATAGCGCAAAGGTAGGAAGAATGTAGCTTTTCTAATATTGAATTTTGCTTCCCAATACAGAGAATGTTTCACAAAATTTGATAAGGATAATTTAATTAGCTCAAGCAGAATAGTGTTTAGCAAGAATTAATAGATTCTAATTCAATTTATTTGTCTCCTGTAAGCAAAACCATCTTATCAACTAATGCACAAAAGAACATTTATTCTGCCCCCCACTTAAATGAATTGACGCTTAACTTTTGTGAATTGGGAGCTATCCCAGATGAATTAGATGAGCTTGCTAATTTGGAAAAACCAATCGTTCCGCACAGCGGTACTACAAAAAAATGCAGAGTGTAAAGACGCAATCCACGATAAATATCGGGATACGGCTCTGCACTCTGCATGAAAACATTTTATTTGGACTACCCTAGGCCGGTCTGAGGCGAACTAGGTAGTAATCGCCATCCGTGAGGAAGTACACCCACAATTGATCTTGTGTCAGTCGGCGGATATCCATATATAGCAGACGAGTTTCGCCGCTAGTTGGATCTTTTTCGTCAAACGTAAATTTGATCTGTTCTTTCACACTCGCCAATTCCCAATCACCGGCAATGGTTACTGGATCGACATCACGATAGTCAATCGTCCATGTCAGACGACCTCCTTTGGTGATATTCATACCATAAACATCGTATTGGTCCGTCTCTTCGATATCATTTCGATAGATTTGATCGACGGTCCAGTTTTGCGAGATACGGTTCACCTTCGAGATGAATGTAATCGTAGGACCATCAGGGTATTTACGACAGCCTGTCGCAATGAGCATGGAGACAACTAGTGCGCTAAACAGAATACGTTTTCTCATGTTTTGGGCTTATTAGACAACAAATATACAGGAAGATCGAGCATCTCCCCCTTAAGTGTGTGAGAAATTTCGAGTTTATAACGAAATTTACGACAGATTAGTCCATGGAGCTAGATAAAGAAATACTCACCAAACTCTATAAGTACTGCGCCTATCAGGATCGCTGTCGCTCGGAGATTGAACAAAAGATGATCGAGATAGAACTCGACTCAGACTTTTGGGAGTATTATATGGTCCATCTAGCTAAGGAACGCTTTTGGGACGAAGAACGATATGTCAAGTCAATCACGCGCGGTAAATTTTTTCACAAGGGCTGGGGCAAGCATAAAATACGTAATGCTCTCCGTCAGAAAAGAATCTCGGATGCCCTCATCGATAAAGCTTTTGCGGCAGAGATCCCCGATGATGTATATGAAGAAACTATCACCAAGCTCTCCGAACGCAAACTCAAAGAGCTTAAAGGCACGACTGATATTGTCAAACGCCAAAAACTAACCCGCTTCCTCCAACAACGTGGGTTTGAGTGGGATATCGTCCAAAGGCGGATCACCTTATTGCTTTCGACTCTCTGCTTGCTTTCTCTTTTTTTGCTGCGCTGTACGCGAACGCCAGAGTCAGAATATGCTTCCCACCAATCTGATACCTATTATGTCGGCAAAGAGACTTGCCGTTCGTGCCACGAAAATACCTACAATAGCTATATGAAGACGGGCATGGGACACTCCATGTATCTCCCTGATCAGGCACAGCAGATTGAGCGTTTTGGTCCAGAGGAGGTCGTCTTTGACGAACGCAAAAACTTTTATTATCAAGCTTATTGGGAGGACTCACAGATGTATATCCGAGAGTTCCGCAAGGCGGGGCAAGATACGATCTACGAAAGGCGCGAAGCCGTCAGTTATATCGTCGGCTCCGGTCATCAGACGCGCTCTTACCTCATGGAACGCAATGACTATTGGTATGAGATGCCGATCACTTGGTATGTCGAAAAACAAATCTGGGACCTCAGCCCCGGCTACGAAGTCAATAATTCCCGCTTTGAACGCGAGATCGGCCAAGAATGTATGAGTTGTCATACGGGGCACAACGAATACGTAGCAGGTAGTAAAAACAAATTCAAAAAAGTCTCATTGGGCATCGGCTGCGAAAAGTGCCACGGTCCCGGTTCCGCTCATGTCCAAAAGGCTCGAAACGGAAATATGGGTGAAGATGGTATTGATTATTCGATCGTCAATCCTAACAATCTCGCCATCCAAGAGCAGTTTGATGTTTGTCAGCAATGCCACCTGCAAGGCGTCAATGTCTATCGTCAAGGTAAGTCTATCGCTGATTTTCGACCAGGCCAAGCGTTGACTGAAGTGATGGATATCTTCATCGAGGCGCAGCAAGATAAGGGCGCTTTTGGGATTGCCTCGCACGCGGAACGCTTACAATCTTCGCCTTGCTTTATGGAGTCGGCGGGCAAACTCAATTGTACCACTTGCCACAATCCTCACAAAAGCATCTCCGTAACGGACCCCAAACGCTATATCCGTAGCTGCAACAATTGTCATACACCTGAGAAAGTGAATCTCTGCTCCGCTAGCGCTGAACTTCAAATGACGAAGGCAGGCGATTGTGTCAGTTGTCATATGCCGCAGGGCGGAACGCGAGACATCCCTCATGTGAGTTTTCACGATCATAAGATTCGCGTCGTTCGCGAGAGTGATAGTGTTGATGTGGAGGCGGTGAAAGATTTTTTGCGTTTGCAGCTGGCTACCCAAAAATCAGTTCCTGACTCAGTATGGGGACAAGCTTGGCTGCTTTATTATGAGCGGCATGAGGCCAATCCAACCTATTTAGAAACTGCGGCTCGTCAATTGAGTCAAGGACCATCTTATCCTCAGGCTCAAATAGCCTTTTTGCAAAACGATCTAGAGACTGCAAAATCTGCTCTGAAAAATGCTGAGGCCGCTGATCCCTTTGTACAGTTTTTGTGGGGCAAAATATTGAGTGCCGAAGGTTTACATCTGAAATCCCACCAAGCCTACACCAAAGCCTACAAACTACAGCCCGCTAGCATCGAAGCTGGCCTCAAAGTGGCTACTAGTCTTCTCCGAGCTAGGCAAGGAGATCGCAGCGTTCTGCCGGAGGCGGCCCAAAAACTAGAAGCCCTCAAAACTGAGAAGCCCTTTGATGTCCGTATTCTCACCAATCTCGCCTTTGTCTACCTCAATAGCGGCAGAGTAAGGGAGGCGAAAAATCTGCTGGAAGAGGCGCTGCGCTATGATCCAGATTATGCACCGGCTTTGGATAATCTAAAACTAATAAACCGCTGATGAGGGCTTCGCCTCACCAACGGTCTTACTTACAATCGAATTTCTATAAGGTATCTCAGAATAGAGCGATACTATTGTGCGCTAATCGAAATCTTGATTCCTTCGCTTACCGCTGGGTAACTAAAGACATCGTTTACCACCTGGACATTGCCGTTTTCGGCTGGACCAGAGTTGCCTCCGCCACGTACTGGCTGGTTGTTTCCTGCACCTGGGTATTCGTTGACTTCTGTACCAGCGTCCCAAAGTTCAACACTAGCGGTTACATCACCTTCTACAGGTACATCTCCGTTGAATAGGGCCAATCCGCCATCAGCAAATCCGTAAAACAAATCGTTGGTTTGGACAAGCATAGTCGCTAGACTAAGATAGTCTCCAGCTTCTGCTGTAAAAGTAAAGCTATAACTGTTGCCGGGAAGTAAAGGACCGGCAGCGCTCGCGCCTTCAGGAGTATTAAATACACCATTTGCAGAAATACCCACAACTCCTTCTAGGCTACTATTTAGGGTTGCTGGATCGCCGTCTTCGGCCAATCCTTCAAGTCCTTCACCACGATCGCCTTCTCCATTGGTAAAGATGGCTTTGAGGCCAGCCTCATGGATTGCATAAACGCCAGGAGCGAATGGGGAAGTATAAGCCGTTGCAGTGGCAAGCGCATCAACTAAGGTAGAATTAGCTCCGTCCTCAGCAATACCTTCGAGACCATTGGTGGTAGCAACTCCGTCTTCAAAAATAGGCGTGCCATCATTATGTATAACCCAAGCTCCGGGAGCAAAAGGAGTTCCTAGGCTAGCAGTATTGGAGATATTGTTGATCGTTACGGTGAACTCAGTACCGCCATCGTGAGTGATTTCAATTTGGATGATATCCTTGTCAGCTGGATAAGTAAAACCATCTCCTACGGCAGAGACGAGTTGAACGATTCCATTTTCATCTGTACCAGTATTAGGTCCAGCTTGACGAGGCGCTTGATTCGCTCCAACTCCAGGTTCTTCGTTGACTTCTGTACCCGCATCCCAAAGAGCAATACTAGTCGTAAGGTCGCCTGTTACAGCATTGCCATCCATATCATAAAGTGCTAAACCCGTATCGTCGAATCCATAAAAAAGGTCGTTAGACTGGACAAACATGGTGGCTAGGGATAGGTAACTCCCTTTACCAGCATTGAATGAGAAACTCTCAGATTCGCCGGGCATGATCAAGCCTGTACCGCCAGAGGCTAAATAGGATACTTGAGGTAGAACGTTCTCTACTGTTACTGTAAAAGTGGCAGATGTTGCTGGAACGGGTGGTTCTTCTTTGCAAGCAACGAAGCCAAGGGCGATCATCGCTGCAAACATAAGATTGCTTATTTTTTTCATTGAGATTGAATTTTGAGGTTTTAATTATTACTACTGATGCAATATTAGGAAAGCAGCCTGCCAGCTTCATCACAGAAAGATCACGATTGTGTGTTCTGCAAGGGGAGTCTGATTAATGAGATGATTAGTAGGCATTTAGCGGTTTTCCCTTTCATGTTTTTGAGCAATAATTCCTGCTTTTGTCGGCCTGCGGACAGGGAAATCCGGCGATAAGGTGTTTTTCAATAAGAGATTATCACAATGTGTGTCTGATGTGACACCAGATTGTGATTCTTTTGTGATGTTTAGCCCTTATTTTAAGCACAATGAAAAGAGTATTGGTGGTAGAAGACGATCGCGACATGGTGCAGCTCCTTGAGATACACCTCAAAGATCTCGATTGTGAACTCGATCTTGCTTACGATGGTCAGACCGGATTGGAAAAGGCCCTCGCTTATGATTATGACCTGATGGTATTGGACGTCATGTTGCCCGGCCCCGATGGCTTGGAAATCTGTCGTCAAGTGCGTGCCCGTGAAAAATCGAACCCTATCTTGATGTTGACGGCGCGTTCCGAAGAAATTGACAAAGTGCTCGGTCTTGAAATGGGGGCAGATGACTATCTGACCAAACCCTTTAGTATTCGAGAGTTTTTGGCGCGTGTCAAAGCATTGTTTAGGAGGGTAGATCGTTTTCAGCCAACCTCCAATGCTAACGATCAGCCGGAGAGTGTGTTATCCTTCGGAGAACTCATGATCGACCTCGACAAACGCAAAGTCACCATCAAAGGGCAACGCGTAGAGCTTTCTCCCAAAGAATTTGACCTGCTCGGTTTGCTCGCTGCTAATCCCGGCAAAAGCTACGACCGCGCCCGTATCCTCAATCTAGTCTGGGGTTATGACTTTGAAGGTTATGAGCATACTGTCAATTCGCACATCAATCGTCTGCGTCGCAAAATCGAACCCGACCTCCAAGTACCTACCTATATCCTCACCTCATGGGGAGTAGGTTATCGCTTCAACGAAGAACTCTAAGCTATGCCACGAACTTCTTTTCAACTATTTGGCAAAATCTCGCTAGCCTTACTCAGTTTGCTGGTGGTACTGGGCTTGACTTATGTCGTCATCACTTCCTTTGTCGCTCGTGAATACCTCCAAGAAATCAATCAGCGTCTCTATGGTGGGATCGCCAATAGCACTGTCAACGAAGTGCAGCCCTTAGTCGATGGACAAGTAGATACGCTTGCTATTCAAGACATCATGCACTCGATCATGGTGATGAATCCTAGCGCAGAAGTCTATTTGCTCGATACAGTCGGGAGTATCATCACCTATGTCGCGCCTCACAAAAAAATAATCCTTGACGAAGTCGGGCTCGATCCTGTCCTCGAATTTATCGACGCGGAGGAAAAGCCCTTTATCAAAGGAGATGATCCTCGCCATCCGGGTGAGGAAAAAGTTTTTTCGGCAGCGAGATTGATGGATGGCGAAAGGCTGGAAGGTTATCTTTATATCATTCTCGCCAGTGAAGAGCAGGCCGCAGTTACCGAAAGTCTATCTGGCAACTATATGCTGAGATTAGGTAGTAGCTGGTTTTTTATCAGCCTTATAGGAACGCTTGCCCTCGGATTGTTGGCAATCTGGTATTTGACACGCAATCTGCGTCGTATCGTGGCGGTTGTAAAACGCTTCAAGGAAGGGGATTATGAGGCTCGTATCAGCGATGCCGATGAAGGAGACTTGCACCTCTTAGGAGAAACGTTCAATGAAATGGCAGATACCATCGTCGCCAATATCGAGCAGATCCAATCTGTAGAGCGGCTCCGTCGAGAGTTGATCGCCAATGTTTCGCATGATTTACGCACGCCATTGGCCATCATGCAGGGTTACGTAGAGACATTACAGATGAAGGCGGGGGCCCTCGACCCTGTCGAACGCGACAACTATCTGACCATCATTCACAACAGTAGCACTAAACTCGCGGCATTGGTGGCGCAGCTATTTGAATACTCTAAGCTAGAAGCGCGTCAAATTGAACCCGAAAAAGAAGCCTTTTTTGTAGGAGAATTGGCGCAAGACGTATTTCAAAAATATCAGCTCCTGGCCCAAGAAAAAGGTGTTGAGATGCATCTCGAACAAACCCAAAATCTCCCACTCGTTTTTGCAGATGTTGGCCTAGTCGAACGCGTCCTCCAAAATCTGATGGATAACGCCCTTAAGTTTACTCCTTCGGGTGGTAGTGTGACCATTGGGCTGATCGCTTTAGCGGAAGCCGTGGAGGTAAGTATTGCTGATACGGGGCCGGGTATCCCTGATTCAGAGCAACCCTATATTTTTGAGCGTTACCGCAAGGCGGGGCGCAATGCCGAAGTAAGGACTGCCAATCAAGGTGCAGGTCTTGGGCTTGCTATCGCTCGTAAAATCATGGAGCTACACGGCTCTTCATTACGAATGCGTAGTAAATTAAATGAGGGTACTGCTTTTTGGTTTCAGTTGCCGGCCTATGCGGAAGCCTAAGAATTTTCAATAATCAATCTCAATGTCCAATGTTGGAGGATTTTCATTCCCTTCGATATTGGACATTGGCTATTGATTAGGAGCGTTCCGCGCAGCGATGAGGATTTTCCTTGCTTCGCAGAACGCTAGGATTTATCGTTCTGTGAAACAGGAAAAAGAGACTCATTGCCGAATTTGAGATTTCTCTCCCGATGCTCGGGATTCGAAAGCGCGTTCCGCGCAGCGGCAATCCTAAACTCTCAAGACGCCTATAGGCTTCCCCGATCAAAAATGGAGGGTAAATGCCTTTTACATTGCTTTTATTGTAGTGACTTGAAAAAGTAAGACTAGGTAAATGCAAAAAAATATATTCACTAGGCTGACGCTATTGTCCCTTTTTATCTGTCTGCTCACGAGCAATATTCAGGCAGAGTTTGACAGTGATTCATTAAGGCAAATTTGGGATAATCAGTCGGAAGCTGATTCGAGCCGCTTTCGTGCCATTGATGATTATTTCTACGCTCAAGTCTTTGATTCTCCGGACTCTGCTTTTTCATTGGCTCAATATCACTATGCCTTAGCTGAGCAAAAGAATACGAATAAAGAAAGGGCTAAGGCCTTGAATAATCAGGCACTTGCATTTTATGTGTTGGGAGAAGCAGATAGCGCGATGTCTCTGATGATTAGAGCCTTAGATATTGTGGCTGGACTCAATGATGATGCTAATCTCGCTCGGCAATACGTCAATATTGGGAATATCTATCGCAATCAAAGCAAATATCAGGAAGCGGTGAGATACTATTCATTGGGCCTCGCTATCCTAGAGGAAAAAAAGATGGAAGCAGAGCTGGCCGATGTGTTAAATAATTTGGGGCTGGTCTATGATGATATTGACAGGCTAGATCTGGCATTGGATTATTTGACTCAAGCGCTAAGACTCTACCAAAAATTAGGGATAGAGGATAAAATGGGCAATATCTGGCTAAATATTGGAGCAGTGTATTTTAAAAAAGGAGACTCAGACTTGGCTTTGGAAAATGCTAAAAAGGCGCTAAAAATCCTGCAGACTGATAACAACTCCTTTTCTGTTGCTAACACCTATCGTTTAATGGCCCAAATCTATCATGAATCAGGTCGAATAGATAGCGCATTGCATTATATCCATCAAAGCCTTAGCATCAATCAAGCTATCGGAAACGAAGTTGCGATCATTGATAACCGTATTTTACTAGGCAATTTGATATTTGTAGACGATATAGTGGCCGCGACCAAGATAGGAGAAGAAGTTTTGGCGTTTGCCGAGGGCAAAGCTGGCCATGAATGGAAGAGAGATGTGTACCAATTACTACATAGATGCTACAAAGCACAAAAGAAGTATCGTCTCTCACTTGAGATGAACGAAAAGTATAAAATGCACTCAGATAGCGTACTAAGTGAAATAAATGATATTGCGATCATTAGAGAGGCGATTCAGGCTGAATTTGAGCGTGAACTTCTCCGAAATAAACTAGAAGCGGAAAACACCCAAGCGCAATTGAAACTCGATCAACTCAAAGAAAGATACGGCATGATCTTGATCGGGCTAGTAACGATTGGCCTTATCCTTTTTTATGTCAGAAATAGGACGATTGCTCACCGTAAGCAGCAAGCCGCATTATTGTCAGAAATAGAGCGGCTCAAAAATCCTGACAGTGCTTCCATTGCGATCCACGGCAATGGCTTTCAATTAGACAAAGCCAAAATCGAAAAGGCGACGGCCCGAAACATAAACGAAACGGATTGGAAGGTCCTCAATCTGTTGCTGGATGATCCGGTGATTTCCAACAAAGAAATCGCCGCGCAAGCATTCATGAGTGTTGACGGGATCGGCTCCTCCCTCAGAAGGATGTATAGCGCTTTCGAGATCAAAGAGTCTAAATACAAAAAAATCTCTCTGCTCATAGAAGCGATCAAACTTTCCAATAGCTAGGCTGGAGAGGATCGCTTCGCGGAACGCTTAGTTCAACATAAAGCCCAGCAGAATCGTTCAAAGTCCACTTCTAAGGCTAAACATCGATCGTTGCTGGACTAGCAGTAAAATGTTGATTTCGATAAATGAGAGTAGGGGCCTAATCCGGATAATTATCACGGATGCGCCCCTACATTTATATCATCATTGAGCCATTAAAACTGCTCAAACCATTTTTGTATCCTTGGCGAAACGTCCATCAAAAATTTTGGCTCTCTCGGACCATGAGGAGTGCGTGGATAAACTACCATTTCAGTGGCGACTCCCATACGTTTGAGAGCTACATAAAATTCTTGTCCCTGTGTGAAAGGTACTCTCACATCATTTTGGCCGTGAATTACCTGAGTCGGCGTCTTGACGTTTTTGATATGATACATGGCAGAGTGCTTTTCATAAGTATCGTAGTCATCATAAAACTCGCCTCCCATATGAGCCACGAGATAGTCAGGGATATCTGTAGTCGTAACCATACTGACTAGGTTTGGCAAGCCTGCTCCCATACTCGCTGCTCGAAAGCGATCCGTTTGAGTAACCACCCAGCTAGTCATATAGCCGCCATAGCTCCAACCCATAAGGTATTGCGCATCTTTATCGGCGGCACCAAGCTTGATCAAGTGGTCCACACCAGAAGTCAAATCTTCATAGTCGCCAAAACCCCAGTCTTGGAAGTTCGCAAAGCGAAAATCCTTACCATAGCCAGTAGAACCGCGAGGATTGGGGCGGAGTACGATATAGCCTTGCTGCGCAAAATACTGCGTCATATAGATCGAAGGTCCACCCGTGAATGATTGGGTAAACACACCCGCTGGACCACCATGCACTTGCAAGATGATGGGATACTTTTTGCCCTTTTCGTAAGCGATAGGATAGGTTACCAAGCCTTCGACCTCCATGCCATCATGCGACGATTTCCAGCGGATCACTTCTGTTTTGCCCATTTCTGGGATTTCTACTTTGTCATTGACTGCGCTTAACGGTTTATCAGCGATGCCATTGATATCGGCCAAATAAACCTCCATGGGTTGATCGGTCGTCTGATAAGTGGCGCTCATCTGTCCAGCGTCATTGATTGAAAATGAACCCATGGTGCCACTTCCATTGGGTAAGGAAAGGGCTTGTACTGCTTTTTCTTTGGGGAGTTTAACGTCTGCCTTGTCCGAAATCACGCCTTCTGGGACTGCGACTTTGATGGGGACTGCAGAAGTTCGATTGACTTCTGCGACAATGATTGCTTTACCATCTTTATCCCAATCGATTAGGTTTAGATCACGATTAGGAGTTTGCGCTAAGGCTTTTGGCGTTCCGCCGGAGGCGGCAACCACAAAAGCATCACTCAAACCGATCGGCATTGATGCGCCTCCCGAAGATTGAAAGGCTAGCATACTACCATCAGGCGAATATTTAGGATTTTGATCCTTGCCGGGACGCTGGACCAATTCGCGTACTGCTCCACTATCAGCGGGTACGACTGAGATATCTGTTTCTAGAAATTGGGTATTGATGTTTGGATTTGCAGCGTAGCTGAACGCTATCTCTTGACCATCGGGAGCCCAGTCAAAATTACCAACATGAAATTCGCCTTGTGTTAAGCGTTGAGTTTTGCGTTCGCCCTCTGCATCCGGCGTCAGTGCGACGGTATAAAGATGATTGTATTTAAATTGTTGATCGACGAGGATGACATCGCGTTTTTCTTTTTTGGCTTTGGCTTCTTCTTCGGTGTCGGGATCGCGCATCACAAAAGCGATTTTGCTACCATCAGGAGACCATTGAAAGCTTGATACGCCATTTTCGGCTTCGGAAATCTGCTCTGGTTCACCACCCATCAGACGCATGACAAATACTTGGGACTTGTCGGTGCGACCGGAGACAAAAGCCAGCTGACTGCCATCAGGCGAAAAGGCCGGAGAGGAATTAGATTTTTCTCCGCGGGTGTATTGATAGTTGAAGCTACCATCTGTAGCCGCTACCCAGATTTGGGAGTTGTATTCTGATTTTTCGCCTTCCATGAGTGGAGTACGGACTACATAGGCGACGTATTTGCCATCGGGCGAGATCTCGGTTTGGGTGATGGACCGAAACTCCATGCTGTGTTCCGGAGTCCAAGTGGTGGTTTTTTCTTGAGCTGTCAGCATCAGGCTAAGCCCAAATAGTGCTAGCGTAAGGATTAGGTGTTTCATGAAAAATAAAATAGTGATTTTTTTGAACCTTATTTTGGATTAAGCGTTCCGCGAAGCGGGTATGGGAAGTAAGAAGCTAAAAGAAGGAACAAGAAACGCTTTCGAGTTTCCCAACTACTAGGTTAAACGCATCAAAATACAGGACTTTCGTTTTGCCCGCCTAAACATCCCCCGCCTCAATCTCCGCCCCTTTCAAATGGCGCTCTCTGGGCATGATCGAGAAATTGGGCAGTGAGAAAACCCATTTGAAGGGGTTGCGGCTAGTGTGAGCGGGGATGTTCTGCGAAGAAAAGGCTAGAAAATGCGCCCAATCGTTTTGATCCGTTTAACCTACCCAACTACCAACAAATCCCAACCCAGCACAATAAAATGCTATCTTTATGCATATATGTAGTAGGGCAGTATTAAGTAGATAGTGCAATGATGTGTTGCCTATCAGTGTTTTTAGCCGTCTTTCTACTTTGTACTCAATACTGGCTACTTATTTATACTGTGTATGCGTAATTCAGTAATTATCTCTTGTCTAAGTCTTTGCTTGCTTTTGGCTTGTGGCGAAAGTGTCCAGCAAAAAGACACTCCTCCCGAAACACCCGTAGTTAAGGTTGATGAAAATCTCAACCTCAGGGCTTTACCCAGCAAAGCAGCTCGCGTGTCTATTCCGCTTAAAGCCGAAGAAGCGATCCAAGCGATCAAAAGTAAAAACCTGCGCAATTTGTCGCGACTCGTACACCCCGAAATGGGTCTGCGGTTTTCGCCTCAGGTCAGCGTGGAAAGCAATCATAAAGTATTTAAAGCCAAAGAGTTGAGGGAATTGTTTCGCGACTCTACTTTACATACTTGGGGGACACAAGACGCGACTGGTGATCCTATCCAATCGACTTTCAACGCTTACTACAAACGCTATCTTTATGATGTCGATTTTGCGGCTACAGATAGTATATTTTATAATCAAGCCCAGCAACACGGCAATGCCATCAACAATGTCGCCAAAGCCTATCCGGGCTGCGTAGTGGTCGAATACTATATCCCGGGTATAGAAGCCGATATGATGGGTATGGACTGGCGGGCTTTACGTCTGATCTTCGAACCTTATGAAGAGGATTGGTATTTGGTCGGTATAGTACATGCTGCTTGGACCAGCTAGCGGGGCAATCCTCGAAAGCTTTCGCATAAGCGTCAAGTTAAGCGTTTCTGCTTCGCAGCACGTTCATTCCCAGCCTCTAGAGGTTGTTTTATTAATCCTCCCGCGACCAGAGAATCGGGATCCGGGTGACGTTGATTTTAGCACGTCATCCCAGCCGTATGAATGAGCCAAGGCGAATTCATAGAGCAGGGATCTATTGGACAGAGCGTTCCGCGAAGCGGTCAGAAAACAAAAGATACCGGATAATGCTCATCCTTCGCATTTCCGGCATCTTGTGAGAGCTGTTCTGCGAAGCAAAATATGATGAATCAGTCCTTAGCTTGACGCGAATGCGATAGCTATCGGGATGCGCCGCAACATGCAACAAATAAGATTTAGAACTGGTCATGCTAGTTCAGCAAGGCTGTAAATGATTCTCCTTCCCTTTTCTTGACCTATTCTGACCATTTCGTCTGAACCTTTGGAAGGGCCTCCGATTCTCAGAACGACATCACATTTACTAATCATGCGGATTGCGACGGGATGAAACATACTATCCCAGATTGGGTCTCCCATCTCTTTGGAGCCGGCAATCTCTATTAGGGGCAAGGCAAACCATTCTCCCAGTACTGGCAAATGCCCCATTTGATAGACAGCTAGGGCCATTTTATTCATCGCGTCCACATTTTGGTGAATAAGCACGGGATCGTCATTTGTCCCTGATCGAAAGGGACCAGCAACTAAAATCATCAATACATCCTGTTCGTTTTGCATCTTCTATGCTAGATTTAGAGGTGAGAGAAAGCTTTGATCTACTTTATTAATAGCGTTTGAAAGATACTCATTTCACTTTCTTCTATATTTTTTTCAAGTAGAGTAGGGGTAAGGTCTTTTGGACGGTGTCAAATAAGAGAAAGCACTCCTCTGGGAGTCAATTGTACACCAATCTAAATCCCTCGTCTTATGAAATCTATTTGCCTTCGTGCATTTGGCTTATTCTTTCTATTGGGCCTTATGCAGAGCGCTAGCTTGCAAGCGCAGCACATCAGTTTGACCACGCACTCTAACTACGTTCCTCGGGTAGCCGATTTTAGTAGTGAAGATCTATCTGGTAACAATCTCCAGTCATTGGGGCTTGATTTACGGATATTTAGAAATGAAAAATGGGCCTTCCGTTTTGGCGTCGCGATACAGGGCGCTGATGTTTACCGTGCCTTTAGTGATGATTATCAGGTTCTCGTCGAAGGTTCTGGCTGGGGAGATACTGATGTCGATTCTTGGAGAGATCAGTTTCCAAACTTAGATGATGATGATTGGGAAGAAGAATGGGACGAGCACTATTTCGAATGCTATGAGTTTGATTCTGAGCGCTTTGCCGAAGACTATGATATCATGGCTGAGATCGGGATTGAGCGTCACTTCTTTATGTTCAACAATAAGCTAGATCTTTATCCAGGGGTGTATTTGCCTATCAATATCGGACCGGAGACCAATTTTCAAACAGCTCTTTCTTCTGAGCAATTGTTGGCCAATGCCGGAGCCGTATTGGGTGGAAATATCCGTTTATTACGCATATTCCGTATCGGATTTGAGTTAGACGCCGGTTTCCAACAAACTAGCAATGGCATCTCTGAAAGCTTCCAAGCTGGTAGCATTGAGCCATTCAAGGCGATCCCTTATCAGACGTCTTTGACATTTGGTATGTCCTTTTAATGAAAATTAATGAGGAAGTTCAGTAATCAATAAGCAAGTAGTTATTCCTACATTTTATATTGAGTTTGAATATTGGACATTTCTTCTCTCGCTTCGCGGAACGCGAGCACTCCAAAACACAGACAGGCTTTTAAGCATTATGCTTAGAAGCCTGTTTGCGTTAATGCGAGTTGGGCCGCTCAGGTTTTTTTATTTCTCCCTTCCTTGTTTTGACTTCTTAGGTCCCCATTTAGCGTTCCGCGAATAGCGATAAAAAATCGACCCTCCTTCCTCCATTCGCTCGTTTGTGTTTACCAAACAGCCAATAAAGTCATTCAACTATACAAAATTTCCATGCTGATCTATGATTTTTTGCTACCTTAACTAATTGAAAGTTAAAACAGCCAAAAATTAGCCCATGTCAAATATCGATTGGAGCCTCATTACAGAGACCATTCGTGCGGAGCGTTGTGTACTATTTCTTGGACCCGGAGCCATGGTTACTCAAAACCAAAAGACCTTCTGGACGGAAATGGTAGAGGAGCTCAAAATCGGCGATGGAAAAGACATCGAATACTTTGAACATGATAAGTTATTCATGTACAAAGATCCCATTCAACGCACCCGTACTTATTTCAAAATCAAGGCCTTTTATCGCGAGCAAACAGAGCGTTTGCAAAAAGATCTATTTGATAAACTGTCTCGCATCAAATTCAGCCTGATTGTATCTATCTCGCCAGACACCTTTTTGACGGATATGATGAAGGCTGCTGATATACCGCATCAGTTTGATTTTTATAATAAAACAGTCAATCCCAAGCCGATCAAGGCCCCCACTAGCAATGAGCCACTGATTTACAATCTATTTGGTTCGATTGAGGAGGAGCAGTCTTTGATCCTGACTCACAATGATCTCTATGATTTTCTATTTGCTATTTTAGGAGATCACCGCTTACCCGATCAGCTGCAAAATTCGCTACAAAATGCTGCCAACTATATCTTCTTAGGCTTCAATTTTGATAAGTGGTATATGCAATTGCTCTTGCGTCTGCTCAATCTACATGATGAAAAGTATAGCTTTGATCGCTATGCGTCTAATCCCCAATTAGCTGACCAAGCCAAGACCTTTTTTCAGCAGCAATTCAGGATCAACTTTGTCGAAGATAATCTGGCGGGTTTTGTCAATACCCTATATGAAAAATGCCAGGAAGGAGGCGTTGTCCGCGAGGAGGAAGATACCAACGAAGTACCCATAGATCAGCGGATTGAAAAATTATTGGTCGATGAACGCTATGAAGATGCGATGGGATTGATGAATGGGTTTTTCGCAGAAAAGGGCGAAGAGGACCTATCCGGAGATATTCTCTTACTCCAGAGTCGATACAAACGTCTGCAACGCAAGATCACTCAAGAAGTGATCAATCAAGAAGACGCCAATGTTGAATCTCAAAAAATCAACCTTGCCCTCCTCGAAATCAACAAAGAAGTCAAAGACTTGCAAACTGCTTAATTGTCCTCATGGCTGCCAATAAACTCTATCGTTATCCCGGTCTCAAGCCTTTTTCTGTCAAAGAGAGTTCTATTTTCTTTGGCCGTGGCTCTGATATAAATGAACTAGAAAAGAGTATTAAACTGGACAAGCAATTGGTCCTTTACTCTAAGTCCGGCCTAGGCAAAAGTTCTTTGCTCAATGCAGGACTGACGCCTCGATTACAAAAGAAAAAAGATTTACTCCCTTTTCGCGTTCGCTTTAGCGCTTATCGAAATGATGATTCCTTAAGCTTGCTTGAAACGACCAAAAATCGACTTTGGCAAGAAGTAGAGGAGAGTTATGATATGGCGGGAATTGAAGCCGCTTCGGATACGCTTTGGTACCAATTCAAAAAAGCACAATGTAGCTTAGGGACGAATCCTACCTTTATCTTGGTCTTTGATCAATTTGAGGAAGCATTTACTTACCCTGATCGGGAACTCAAAAAATTCAAAGCACAATTAGCCCATCTGCTCAATAATTCTATGCCTAAGCCTTTTTTGGATGCTTTAGAGGCAAAAGCAGATAGCATCAGTGATGAAGATTTAGGGGCCTTCTATGAACCTCTGAATGTCAAAGCGATTTATGCGATCCGTTCGGACAAAATCAGTCTGATGGACAATCTCAAAGACGTTTTGCCTGATATATTGAGCCATACGTATCGCCTGATGGCCTTGAACCGCGATCAGGCGGAAGATGCCATCCTCAATCCCGCTTATCAAAAAGGGGATAAGTATGCCTCTCCACGTTTTGATTTTACGGACGAGGCCCTCGATGCGATTCTTGACTTTCTCACCAAAGGCAATGAACAACAAGTGGAGTCTTTTCAGCTCCAGATCATCTGCCAATTTGTGGAGAATATTGTCATTGAGCAGAAAAAAACCTTGATCGAACGATCTGATTTAGGGGAGATTTCTGAGATATTTGAAAATTATTACGAAAGCCTCATTGGCCGTATTCCCAGCAAAGAGGATCAGCAAAAGGCTCGTGCGTTCATCGAAGATGGCCTGATCCTAGAAGCAGATGAGATCAGACTTAGTTTGCATGAAGGGCAAATTGAACGAGATTTTGGTATTAGTCCTGAGTTATTGGACCAATTGGAGGAAACTCGATTGATCAGAGGGGAACCGAGTCCACGAGGAGGCCAAATTTATGAACTGAGCCATGATACTTTGATCAAGCCGATCCTGCGCGCAAAAGAGCGTCGCAAAAGAGAAGAGATCGTCTTATTGGAAGAAGCCGAAAGAGCCGAAAAAGAAGAAGCCCGCAGAGCCTTGAATGAACGCCAACAAAGACGTGTACTGATTTATGCGGGTTCTGCGATCGCTTTGATTTTCTTTGGCAATATCGCATTCAACCAATGGCGAGATTATCAGGATCAAGATCGACTGACTCGTCGCCTTGAACAGCAACAAGATTCACTCCGAAATGTGATCAATGACCTTGTGGATCGGGGGGCTTCTCCAGCGGAAATCCAAAAAAAATTTAAAAAGGTGGACCCGCCTGCCAAATTGACCTCTGATCCAGAGATCCCTAAGTGGGTGGATATTCTCTACGAGAACGAGGCGAATCCAAATGGCAGGGCATTTCAGGAAGCAAAAAATGAGCTGATCAAATATAAAAATGACGAAGTACTGATTCGGGACATGCTCTATGCGGCTAAAGCTGAAAACCGTTATCGTAATAATAAGCCGAGTACTTGGTTGATAGTCAGTGTAATAAAGCAGGTGAGCCCTGAGATATTGCGTCATGAATCTACTCTGGTGCTAGAATATCTCGATAAGGCATATCCTAATGTTGGAACTGATACTAAAAAAGATATTAGAGAAATTCGTGCCCTCATCAACCCAACGATCAAACCCAAAACCAATCCAGTATCGACTCCTCCAGATACTAGCAATGCACCAGCAGAAAACGGCCAAGATACTAGCAGCGTGCCAGTAGAAGGGAGTAGTGCTTCAAGTGATCCAGATACTACTCGTATTGCAGTGCCTGATGTCTCCGCTGAAACTCCGGCTGACTCGGTAGCTTCTGGCCTTTGAACCTAGAGCAGTTGATGCTTGTCTTTAAGGAAACTTAATCTAATGAAAGCAAAAATATGCCTTGGTTTGATTGGGGTTTTCCTCCTCAATCCATTTCAGAGCCGTTCTCAGGACATCGACACCTTGCTTGATGTCGGAGGATACCGATTACATTTTGTGATATGGGAGGGAGAAGGAACGCCTATATTATTGGAGTCTGGCGGAGGCAATGACGCTAGTATTTGGACCTCATTTGCCAATGAAATCCATGCCATCACCAATAGTCCCATTATTACCTATGACCGAGCGGGCTATGGGCAAAGTGAATATGATCCAAGTCTAGCGGATGACCAAAAATCCTTGATCGATTATGGCGTTCGTGAGCTCGAAAAAGGCATTACTAAACTAGGCTTTGAGCAGGATATCATCTTCGTAGGACATTCTTATGGCGGTTTTTATGCGGCCTATTTTGCGCACAAATATCCTGATCGCATCAAAGGCATGGTATTGATTGATGTCAACCATGTCTGCTACTATACGGAGGAATACGTACAGTGCCTCAAAACTGAAAGAACTGATGCATGGCTCAACAATATCAAAAGCCTCAGTGAGCCAGTTTATTATGAGTGTCTATCATTTTATGAAACGATAGAACATATGCGTGGCATTGAGATATCGCCTATGATTCCAGTGATTGACTTGGTCGCAGGAGACCCGCCCTTTGATGCCGAAAATGATGCTAGGTGGCATGCTTGTCATGCTGCATTCGTCGAGGGATCGCCCCAAAGAGAAGGCATTATAGCTGCGGATTGTGAGCATTATCTCCACTTTGATAATCGAAGCCTCGCCATCAATGCGATCATCAAAATATATTGTCAAGTCGGAGAAGGGATTGATTACGCTGCCGTTCTTCAAAGAAGTCTAACCTATAATCTGCAAAGTGCCAATCAATATCGTGAACGAGAATATGCTTATTGGCACTCAGAAAGGGATTTCAATGGTTGGGGATATCGTCTCCTCAACGAAGAAGCAATGGAAAGTGCGATAGCCGTTTTTGCGTTAAACGCTACATTATATCCCGAATCAGCCAATGCTTGGGATAGTTATGGTGAGGCATTATTGTTAGTCGGACAAGAGGAAGAAGCGATCAAAGCGTACCAAAAATCGCTAGAGCTCAATCCTGACAATCAAAACGCTAGAGAAGTCCTCGCAGGTCTCAATAAGGAATAGGCACCGATTTATCTAATAATTCTTTCGTGTTTACTATTCCCTGCTTCGCAGAACGCTAAAGTCAATCGTTCCGCACAGCGACAGAAATACTACCCGTCCTTAATGTAAGAGCAGAAGCATATCTGGAGGCTTCCTGCTTCGCCGAACGCTTTCTTAGCATTTAGTCGGTAGTCGGTAGTTCGTAGTGATTGAGGCGCAAGATCTGGCGCCTTTACGATTAGTTCAATCCAACGCTCACCCATCTAACCGGACTATCCTCTTGATTGCCCCAACTGCTCAAGGGCGGTTTGGGCCAAGCATGCATTAGCCTAGTTTGTTGAAAATTCATTAAGCATGAAAAAGCTAGCTTCTATTTTTGCCACACTCTTATTTGCTACCCTCGGCTATAGCCAAAATACTTTTTGGATCGTCAAAGGCGGTACTGGAGATGAAGCACAACACCATGCTTCTTCACAACTAGACACTACCGCTGGGGGGAATTTACTTTGGCTTTACAACAGCAGCTCTACTCCTACAGGAGTAAGAAATATTGTCATGGAAGTCTGGCCCAAAGGCAGCATAAGTCCTAGCAGCGAATTATTGTTAGCGGCCCCTTACGACAACCTCGTCCACAATATGCAAATCTACAATGACGAAGTTTATCTCAGTGCTGCGATACTCACCGCTACTACTAATCCCAATTCCCGGGCGGGTCTTATCAGATTAGATACAAATGGAGTCTTTATCAGTAGTTTCGCTCACAATGGTTCTCAAATGGGGAACTATGGCAATGCTTATAAATGCCTTTTCCTGCAGGATACAGCCTTTGTCCTTGGGCAAGCTCGCTCAAGTGCTGGTAGTGGCAATCGGGAAGATTTTTATTGGGCTAAAATAGATTTGAACAACAATAGTTCGCTTGATGCAAAACGCTGGAATGGCTTTGGTACTGAACGTATTCGTGATGCGATAGCGACTCAGACAGGAGATAGTGTATTCGCCGCCGCTTATTCGTACAGCCATCCCTCCAATACCCGTCCTGTAATGTTTCATTTTGATAAGCAAGGCAATATTGTGCA
>JBGCFA010000302.1:0-18263 GCA_045106675.1 Bacteroidia bacterium | reverse complement strand
CCAATGCGGTAGTTGTCACCACCTAAGATGACGATTTTATCTCCTGTTTGTGGCGTGTCTTTTAAGGCTTGGTCTGCTTTTCCGTATCCTATTCCACCCGCTTGCATAATAACTTTGTCATAAGCCACGCGTCTATCGTCTTCGGCATGTTCGAAAGTCAATACCGAACCGGTAATCAAGGGTTGCCCAAATTTATTTCCAAAGTCAGAGGCACCATTAGAAGCTTTGATGAGGATATCGAGAGGTGTTTGGTACAACCAATCGCGTTCTTTCATTTGCTGCTCCCAAGGGCGGTCTTCTTTGAGACGAGAGTATGAGGTCATATATACCGCCGTTCCCGCTAAGGGTAAGGAACCTTTACCACCCGCAAGTCGATCGCGAATCTCACCACCCGAACCCGTAGCCGCACCATTGAAGGGCTCTACAGTAGTCGGAAAATTATGGGTTTCAGCTTTGAGAGAGATGACTGAGTCAAACTGCGTTTTCTGGTAAAAATCAGGCTTATCGGCGCTTTTAGGAGCAAACTGAGTTAATTCAGGTCCTTTAATAAAGGCGACATTGTCTTTATAGGCCGAGACGATCTCGTTGGGATTCTCTTTTGCAGTCTGTTTGATCAGCTTGAAAAGAGAGCTTTCTTTTTCCTCCCCGTCGATGACAAAAGTCCCGTTAAATATTTTGTGTCGGCAGTGCTCACTATTGACTTGAGAAAAGCCAAATACTTCTGAGTCAGTGAGTTTACGGCCAATTTTCGTAGCGACTTCTTCCAAATAGCCGATCTCTTCCGCATTCAGCGCTAGCCCTTCGGATTCATTGAAGGCTGCGATATCATCAATCGCGAGGATCGGTTCTGGCTGATGATTGATGGTGAAGATATCTTGATCGAGCTGCTGATACTTTTGAGAAAGCATGGGATCAAATTCATTACTTTCGGGAGCCGCCTTGCGGAACGCTTCCATCCGTATGATCCCTTGGATCGCCATATTTTGGGCAATCTCAACCGCATTGGTACTCCAAGGCGTAATCATAGTCGCCCGTGGACCGACAAAAGGTCCAATCAAAACCTCCTCCTCGATCAATGGCTGATTGCCAAAGAGCCAACAAAGTTTCTGAATATCGGGGGAATTTAAGGCATTTTTCACCTGGACGGCGAATACTTTTTCGGAGGGAGAACCAAAAAATAAGATCATAATCAGCCGGGTTTGCTTTAGGAAAGTGCAAAGTTAGCCAAAATGGGGATATGAAGGGGAGGGAAGATGAAAAAAGCAGGAGGGATAAGGGTCCTTTTTGTTTTTACGGTTTTCATTCCTCCCCCTGCCCCCTCCAAAGGGGGAGAAAAAGGTGGGGCCAATCAAAATCGCCTTGTAAACCCAGTTAATCAGTTCTCTAAGACTCCCTCAAAGGCATTTTGCAGCATCCTCCGCAATCGTTCCCTCTCCAATGGTACAGGATTAGGATAAGGCTTCTGCAACATAATCTCTACCGCTGCATCAATATCATTTGCGTCGAAGCCAATATCTTTAAGACTAGTAGGAGCGCCCATATTTTGGGCAATGGACTGTAAAGCACGCGGCGGATAAGGATGGTCAAAGGCCGTTTCAAATTCTTGTTGGATAAGGCTTGATAGCCCTTCCCATTGATATTCAAGCACATATGCTTGGAGGACTGTATGCACTTTGGCGTGCTCCAAACCAAAACTCCCTCCCAAGACATGGGCGGCTTTGTGGTGCAAGGCCATCGAAACTTCCCCCAAAGCTTTCCCCGCCAAATATGCGCCAAACAAAAGTGATTCGTTTGCGGTATCGGATAATTTGCCTTCCGCCGCTAAAATCTGCATCCCTGACAATAATTTTTGGATACCTAAAACGGAGAGATGTGAGCTAATAGGATTTCGGTCAAAGGCATAAAGCGCTTCTACTAAGTGGGCCATCGCATTCATGGCGCTGGTTGCGGCGATAGCAGGCGGCATACTTTGG
Organism: Bacteroidia bacterium; assembly: GCA_045106675.1. GTDB lineage: Bacteria > Bacteroidota > Bacteroidia > J057 > J057 > JBCAWW01. The sequence goes on along the minus strand of JBGCFA010000302.1, from coordinate 16,290 downwards.
GTCAGATCAGGATCATAAAACACCGCTTGTGGCTGTACGATGGGATCACGGCCCGTAGTCTTTTTCCCTTCATCACTGATCCCCCAAATATTGGTCATCTCGGAGCCAGCGTAAGTAGTCGGAATCGCAATGATGGGCAAGGACGTCCTTAGTGCCAGTGCTTTCGCTAATCCTATGGCGGAGCCTCCTCCCAAGGCCAATAGCACCTCTGCTTTAGATTGGACTAAGCGTTCCGCGCAGCGATCTACTAAAGAGATAGGCACATGCTGCACCACCTCTGTGAATAGCTCCCACTGCTTATCGGGCAAGGATTGGATGATGCTTTGCACTTGCTGCGCAAAACGCTCCGTCGAAATAATAAATATCCGATCATAAGCAGCTAATATTTTAGCCACCTTTTGATAGGCTCCTCTCGCAAAAATGACTGCTACCGAAGAGGAGCGATAGCGAAAATCCATATTGCTTTATTGCGCCGCTTGACGTTGCTTTTCAAACTTAAAAATCTGCTCCAATTGATCAGCAGTGATGCGCTTGGCGATGATACGTTTGTCCTTATCGAGGACGAACATCCGAGGCGTTGTCCGAAGGTCGTAATAGCGATCAAAGCCTGACTGACGGCGATGATCTTGGGTATGGATTCCTCCGGAGAACTGATAGTCTTTTGCTAATTTTTCTTTCCATTCGTCTATGTCACCATTGATGCTGAGGGTCATAAGCGCCACCCCGTCTTTTTCAAGTTTTTTGTAAGCATCGACCAATTTGGGAGTTTCAGTTTTGCAGTGACCGCAATCGTAATCCCAAAAATAAACGATGGTATAAGGGGCATCAATGCTGTGCATACTCACGGGCTTACCACTCCGATCAGCGACGGTAAAGTCAGGGGCGATCTCCCCACAGATGGTAGGTTTCATGGCTACGGCACGCTCTTCCATATCGGCGAGCATAGTAGAGTCAGCCCAGTCGATCATAGGATGCTCGTTGAGGTAGTAGTTTTCGGCCATATGCACAAAAATCTTATCCCAACACATCAATTCGATATTGACGTATTTATTGAAGATGGTAGTTAAGCATAAGCGAAAGACTTCATAATTGCCTTGTCCAGCACGAGCAAGAATATCATCTATCGAAGCAATCACCGAATCTGGATGCTGGTAGGTAAAGCGTTCCAAGTATTGGATGAGCTTTGGTTCTAGAGTCGGTGTCCGAACGAGACCTTTGTCATTGAAATCAATCTGGTCTAACCACTTCGAGCGCGTATATTTCCAAGCGTAGAGAGAATCGACTAGAGTGCCATCAGCGTTTTTGGGAGCTTCGGGCACTACTGGGTCCATCATCATGCCGACAACTTTGCCATAGAGCATCGTTGGGTGCTGGCTAACGAGATTGGTTCTGAAGTTGATAACGGCATCATTGACAGTTTTGCGCTCTTCAATCAGTTTGTCGTATTCAGGCGTGTCTTTGGTAGCGGCTTGAAGTTGATCTTGGACCTCTTTCATTTTAGTGGACTGCGCACTCAAAAACTTAATGTCTTCATAGAAGATTTCGTTTTGCTCAGAACCTTCAAATGCCATCGTTCCGACGAAGTCGGTAGTATCAGTCTTGACCTTGAAAACTTGATCACGGTCCACCATAAACTCAAAGTAGGTATTACTTGGTGGCAGCGCGACAATATAGATGCCGGGCTGTAAAGGATCTTCGCCTTCCAAGACAAAACGTCCGTTTTGGGCCTGAACAGTATCGTGCATCAGTTTTTGGTCTCCTTGATTGAACGCAATCAAAGCAAAATTGCCGTTGAAGTTTTTGACTTCGAACTCGATTTTATGATTGCGAGTCATTTCTTCCTCGGGCTCCATACCAGCGACCTGAGCAGCGGTAGGCAAACTTTCAGCAGTGGTGGATGAGGAGGTGCTTCCTTGATTTTTGCAGGCGATACCAAACGAGAGGATGGCAAAGCTATATATAATGAGCGCGATTCTAGACATAGGGAGGTAGAATGTAGAGGTTCAATGTCCCAATATACTTTCGATATTGGAAATTGGGGATTCGATATTGAGAATTGCTTATTTGTCGTCGCCTTCTTCGGTCTCCACTTCTTCTGTTTCAGGCATTTCGAGCCCTAATTCATGAGAAAGTACTTGTTCCATGGAAGAGACACTGATTTGCTTAGCGAGGATGTTTTTATTTTTGTCGAGGACAAAGAGTCTTGGCGTAGAACGTATGTCATACATCTGATCAAAGCGGCTGATGCGACGATGGTCTTGCACATTGAGTACACCTTCTTGATCAAGGCCGTAGGTCGCCATTTTGGTTTTCCATTCTTCCACATCTCCATTGATACTGACGGCAAAAAGCTTGACGTTATATTCTTTGTAGCGTTCGTATGCTTCGGCTAAGGCAGGAGTGATTTTTTTGCAATGCCCACAATCGTAGTCCCAAAAGTAAAGGAGCAAATAATCAGCTTCGACATCATGGAGACTGACAAATTTACCGTCAGAATCTTGAACCGAAAAATTGGGGGCGATGCGTCCAACCAAGGTGGGACTGATTGCTAAAGCGCGCTCTGTCATCTTTTGGATCGTTTCTTCGTCTGTCCAATGACAATCGCCTTTCATATAGTATTGCTCTACCATATGAACATATACACCGTCCATGCCCATCTGCTTGGAAGCAGCATATTTGTTAAGAAAATAGATCACCCAAAACTGGAAGACCTCATCGTTGCCTCTAGCTTTTTCAATGATTACATCAATCGACTGATTGATTGAATCTGGGTGCTTATAAGTCAATCGCTCCATATAGGTATTGACCTTATTGAACATGATAGGCGTTCGCAGCAGGCGATCGTCAGCCATGTCGATATTATCAAAAAAATGGGTACGATAGTATTTGAAAGCGAATAAGGAATCAATCTCAACGCCATCCTCATCTTTTGGAGAATCAGGAACTTGAGGTTCTTGTAGGGATTTTAATACTTTGGCATAAAGCATATCTGGGTGCTTTTCCATGATATTGGCGCGATGACTTTTCACGTCCGTATCTATGGCACCTAATTGCTCTTTTAAACCTTTCTTTTGATCTTCTTCGGCAACTTTTAATTGTGCTTGAAGGGATTCGGCCTCTGTACGTTTCTCTGCGAGGAACAGCATGTCCCCATAAAATATATCATTATCGTCTGAACCCTTGACCTTCATATTTTGAACCAAGTCATCGAGATTGGTATTCATCGAAAACTTTTGATCTTGGTCCACAATCATTTCAAAGTATTGATTGTCGGGCGGGAAGACTACTAGGTAAATTCCCGCTTCTAAAGGTTCTTCTCCTTCGAAGGTGAAACTCCCAAAGCTCACTTTAACAGTATCTTTGATATACTGCTTATCTCCCATATAATATGCGAGATAGGCTTCGTCCTCATTGAGCCCAGCAATGGTAACGTCTATTTTATGACCTTGAGCCCACATTAAAGCAGGCAAAAGCATCAAGAGAGATAGGAATAGGTTTTTATATAGCAGCTTCATCTAAGCAATTTTTTGAACTATAAATTTAGTTAATTCCCCACAATAAATACAGTAAATGCTGCCAAAATCTCACGCGTTCGGCAAGGCCGGCTACATAAACAACCCAAATACAGCACTCCCACTACCTGACATGGCTGCATAAAATGCTCCCTCATCATAAAGAGATTGCTTGATTTGGGCAAGTTCTGGATAGATCCCAAATACAGGTACTTCAAGATCGTTGGGAAGGAGGTCCTTCCATTGCTCAGCGGGGCTAGCCAATAGGTTTTTGAGTTCCCGACTAGGGTCAAACATAGAGGCATCCAAAGCTTTGTAAGTAGCAATGGTAGAAGAATGTATAGGAGGAGTTATGAGTTTGATCGTGAAGTTGTGCGGCAGTACATAGTCTTCAAAATCAGTCCCGATGCCACGTGCAATCAAGGGTTTGTTATAGATAAAGAAGGGCACATCTGCGCCTAATTTCTCGCCCATTTGCGCGAGTGATTCAGAACTTAAGCCTAATTCTAGAAACTGATTGATACCGAGGAGCGTAGCAGCAGCATCAGAGGAGCCTCCACCAAGACCAGCACCAGCGGGAATATTTTTTTTCAGCCATAGGCGAACGCCAGACATATCAGGCACCGCCTCTTTTAGCAAAAGGTAGGCTTTATAGCACAGGTTATCCTCGGGAGTACCATCCAGTTTTATCCCTTCAATCTCTAATTTGCAACCTTCTTCAGGGCTAGCAGAGATTATAAGTTCGTCCCGTAAATCAGGAACGGGGATAAATAAGGTTTCCAGTAAATGGTAGCCGTCAGGGCGTTTACCTTTAATGAGGAGGCCAAGATTGATCTTGGCGTTGGGGTATAGTTTAATGAACTTCTTCGAACTCAACGTCTTCTGCAATTTCATCAGCCTTTACGGCTGGTTTAGTTTTATCACGGGGAACGGTAACTTTGATTTCTTTATCAACAAAGACGTTTTTCCGCATATCACCTTGCTCATAGTTTTGGTCAAAGCCAGCAACATTTTGTTGCATACTTTTGAGCAAGCGATTGGACAATTTTTTCAATAGGAACTGGACGATCTGTCGGCCAAAAAAGCGACTTACCACATATGCCCCCATAAAAAAGGCAAGGACCCAAAATAAAAAGTTCATCTTCTGTAATTCTTTAAGCTGCTTTGAGTCAACTCAGACAGGGATTTACAAAAAGTGAATCCCCTGGCCGAATGCTCTAGAATTATGCTACCGTCTGTGCTCTTAGCACCGATTCGTAATAGCGTTCATAAGCAGGTACTATCTTTTCTACGGAAAATTGCTGTGCATGGTCGAAAGCTCTTTGAGAAAATTCTTTCCACCGCCCTTCATCTTCCAATAATGCCAGTGCGTTGCTGCCCATAGACTCATAATCACCTATTGGACTAGTAAAACCAGTAACCCCATCTAAATTCACCTCAGGCAAGCCACCGGCATTAGAACTAATAACAGGTACACCGCAAGCCATCGCCTCTAATGCTGAAAGACCGAAGCTTTCGTTCTCCGAAGGAAGAAGGAAAACATCCCCAATCGCATAGATCTCCTCTACTGAGTTTTGACTACCGAGGAAGTAAATATCATCACAGAGATGCATTTCTCGGCACATTTCTTCAGCTCTATTGCGTTCTGGGCCATCTCCAACCATAAGCAATCGCGCTGGAATTTTGGCTCTGACCTTTTCAAAAGTTTTGATCACATCATCAATCCTTTTGACCTTGCGAAAATTAGAAGTATGTATTAGGACTTTTTGTCCACCAGCCGTGATCAATTTACGAAAATGATCTTTGTCTTGCTGATGGAAACGCTTGAGATCAACAAAATTAGGGATGACCTCAATTTCTGATTGTATCTGAAAATTGTCGTAAGTAGCCTGACGAAGATAATCTGAAACAGCCGTTAGGCCGTCGCTTTGCTCCATCGAAAAAGTTACTACGGGTTCGTATGCTTGATTTTTTCCTACGAGGGTGATGTCAGTGCCATGCAAAGTAGTAACTACCGGCACATTCATGCCTAGCGTCCTTAGAATTTGCTTAGCTAAATAGGCAACAGACGCATGCGGCACGGCATAGTGAACATGAAAAAGATCAATTTCATGATAACGTGCTACATCAACCATTTGACTCGCAAGGGCAGACTCATAAGGGACAAAGTCAAAAAGAGGATAATCTTTAGTCCGTACCTCATGGTAGAAAATGTTCTCCGAAAACAAATCCAACCGAATCGGTCGATTATAAGTAATAAAGTGGATTTTGTGGCCTTTTGCAGCGAGCGATTTTCCCAGTTCTGTGGCCACTACTCCGCTACCTCCGTAGGTTGGATAACATACGACACCTATATTCATAGACTTTTGAATCAATATTTCTTCTTAGTATCAACGCCTTGCTCACAAAATAGTTCATTTATAATAATGCGAGTGTCGCTTAATTGCTAAAGGCGTAATACAAAAACAGGAGAACGATAAACTTCAAGCTTATTGTTCTCCTGCTTCATTCAGTCTCTGACTGTATTTTTATCCAAATATCAGATAGGTCAATATCGAAAGGACACCTATCGACACTAATAAGAGATAATTGGAAACTAAACCTGATTGTAATCTTCGGAAGACTTCACCTACTGAAGTAGTAACAGAACCGGCACCATTGACCAAGCCATCTACGATATTTTGGTCAAACCAAAGTACGATATGCTCACCAGCCCATACAAATGGACGGATGATAAAGGCATTGTAGAGTTCATCGATGTAGAATTTGCCTTTCATGGCTTCATACATTCCACCAAAGAAGTTGCGCACTTTATCGTCTCCTTCAAGGCCATTACGCTTGTAGAAGCTATAAGCAAAGTAAACCATCCCTACTGCAATAAGGATCGAAAATGGGATTAGGAAATACTCCATCGAATGATGGGCTTCCATACTCTCAATCATCACAGAACTATTCTGAATCAAGCCTTCTGTGCTAGCAGCACCTTCAGCGCCTAACCAAGTATCGTTTAGGATATGAGGAATATGTAGACTATGTCCGATAAGCGGGGTAAGTCCTAAGAATCCACCAACTGTAGCAAAGCCAGCCAAGATCCATAATGGAATGGTCATCAAAGCAGGACTTTCGTGCGGTTTCTTCTCACTTGGGAAACGCTCTTCACCATTGAAGGTCAAGAAAGTAACACGTGTCATATAGAAAGCTGTCATCGCGGCCGTCAATACTGCAACACCCCATACAGCGAAGTAGACCCAATTACCATAACCTGCAAAAAAGAGGCTGCTCAATATTTCATCTTTGGAGAAGAAGCCAGAGAATATCGGTATACCAGAAATCGCTAAAGTCGAAATCCAGAAAGTCGTTCTCGTAGAGGGCATATACTTACCTAGACCACCCATGGTGCGAATATCCTGCGGATCTTTGACGGTATGCATATGATCCATCGCATGGATCACAGAACCCGAACCCAAGAAGAGACAAGCCTTAAAGAAGGCGTGAGTCATTACGTGGAAGATAGCAGTAGTAAAAGCACCTGCTCCCAAAGCCATAAACATAAAACCTAGCTGGGAGACAGTTGAGTAGGCGAGTACGCCTTTAATATCATTTTGAGCAATGGCAATCAAGGCGGCTATCACGGCCGTCAATCCAGCTACTACCACTATCACTATCATCACTTCTGGCGAGGCCAAAAATACTGGATGAATACGTGTAATCAGGTAGATACCCGAAGTAACCATGGTTGCGGCGTGGATCAAGGCTGAAACTGGAGTCGGACCTGCCATCGCATCTGGAAGCCAGACAAAAAGCGGAATCTGAGCTGACTTACCAGTAGCCGCAATGAAAATCAAAATTGCGATCCAAGTGGCAGTAGTACTGCTGAATGCACTATTGGTAGCCGCTTCATTGATATCGACATAATTGAGCGAGTCTAGGTTATAAAACACTAGCATCATCGCACAGATCATCGCGAAGTCTCCAATCCGGTTGGCTACAAAGGCTTTTTGAGCCGCTTGAGACTTAGCCATATCGGTATACCAAAAGCCAATCAAGAGATAAGAACAAAGTCCTACTCCTTCCCAACCTAAGAAGGTAACCACCATATTATCACCCATAATCAGATTGTTCATCGAAAAGATGAACAAATTGAGATAGGCGAAAAACTTATAATAACCGGGATCGCCGTGCATATAGCCGATCGAATAGACGTGGATCAATGATCCTACGCCAGTTACAACCAGCATCATTAAGAGCGACAGTTGATCAAGTCGGTAAGAGAAGTGTATCGAGAGACTACCAGACTCCATCCAGGAGAAAAGTTCAAAGTCTATCGGTTGTCCATCACCTTTGAATTGTAGCAATGCCATCACTATCAATGCAAAGGGAGTAGCCACCATCATGGTTGCCAATCCACCAATCAGTTTCTCCTGACGGCGAAACCCTTCATTGAGGAATCCCGTCAGTCCGATTAGGGCAGAGCCAATCAGCGGGAGGAGGATAATCAGATCGTAAAGCTCCATCTATTTACTTACCACTTAAAGATATTCACATTATTGATATCCACATCCAAGCGGTTGCGGAAGAGGGAAATGATGATCGCCAGACCAACGACAGCTTCCGCTGCGGCGACACACATTACAAAGAACACCAGCATCGAACCTGCCGCGCCATCTGCTCCTTCAGCACCATTGTGCATCTTGGAGAAGGTAACTAATGACAGATTCACCGCATTGAGCATCAATTCTATCGACATAAAGACGATGATACCATTTCGACGGGTCAACACTCCGATAGTCCCTAGCGCGAACATCACAGCGCTCACGGTCAGGTAACTAAAGGCGTTTGGCGTTAAAAAATCCATATTCTTTTGCTTTGCAGAACGCTATAATCGAGTCCTACTAGTTGGTGTAAGTGTGTTTGCGAGCGACTACGATGGCTCCGATCAAGGCGACAAGGAGGACAACTGAGATCATCTCAAAAGGAAAGAGATATTCTGTCATCATTGACCGACCAACTGATTCGACAGAACCAAATTCAAACGTTCCTCCGACGGAGGATCCACTAAAGGACCTAAATACATAAACCATCTCCGCAATAAATCCGACAGCCAGTAGTAGTGCAATCCCTCGTCGAGAATCAAACTTGGTAACCCCATGCTCATCTTGCAAATTGAGGAGCATGATTACAAAGAGAAACAATACCATGATCGCTCCCGCATAAACCAATATCTGTATCGCAGCCAAAAACTCGGCTCCGAGCGATAAATAAAGTCCCGCGATGCTAAAAAAGTTAAGAATTAGGCTCAGCGCAGAGTAAATCGCGCTTCGATTGAGTATGAGTCCTACTCCACCAGCCAATCCCAGGATGGAAAAGACCCAAAAAAGACCGGTTTGTATAGTAGTTGTGGCTTCCAAATTAGTGGGTTTTTGAATTGAGCCGTAAATATGGACCTTTTATGTTACAAATTCAACTTCCAGAGCGGTCCATCCACTCTAGTAGCTCAACTAAATCTTCTGGTCTGTCAATTGCCATCCCTGACTCCTCCCCTATTGCCGTCTGTATCGTCCACCCATGTCCCAACCAACGCAATTGTTCCAAGGATTCGGCGATCTCCAATGGATGAGGTTCCAGCGCCGTCAATTGTAACAAAGCAGCTCTAGAAAAACCATATAAACCGATATGTTGGTAGTAAGTATGATGCTCTAACCAAGCGTTCTGCGCAGCATCTCTCAGATAAGGGATCGGGGACCGACTAAAATAAAGCGCTTCTCCTCGCTCATTACGTACGACTTTGACTCGATTGGGGTCGTGTAGGGCTGCCGCTTCGCGGAACGCACAAACAAGGGTTGCAATTTGTGCCTCTCCCCCTTGCAAACAATCCACTAATAGATCAATCTGCGATGGCGCGATAAAAGGCTCGTCTCCCTGAACGTTTAATATGTAGTCAAATTCAGGCAACTGAGCCGCCACCTCTGCGATACGATCTGTGCCAGAACGATGGGATTCACTCGTCATCCAGACTTCACCGCCAAATGATTTGACATGCTCAAAAATCTGCTTATCATCGGTGGCAACCCCAACCGCATCAATCTTTTGAGCCGCGGCACATTGCTCATAAACTCTTTGCAGCATTGATTTGCCCCTTATATCAACCAATGGCTTGCCCGGAAATCGAGTCGAAGCATAACGAGCAGGTATCAATGCGAGAGTTGGCAATGAGTAAATTATTGAATTTTATTAGGCAGCTTTTCCTCCCCCTTTGGAGGGGCAGAGGACGGAATCGATTGACAAAATAATCTATTTTATCCTTAAGAAGGCTATACTCTCACTCAAAAAATCAAGCGATCACTCCTTCATCAGCTTAAATACGATCCAGCCCAATATCCCCAACCTAACAGTCCAGGCAATAGTTCTGATCCAATTGACTCTCACGAGCGATGTAACGGCTTCCGGATTGAGTCCATCCAATAATTTGTTATGCAGGGGTACAGCTTGGAAAAAGGTATTGATCCAAATTATCCCAATCAAAGCAGCGCCTATCCAAAGTAAATAAGGACTAATACCGTCCGGTCGCCAGGTCAAGAGTATCAACCCAGTAATCAATTCGGCCACCATCAGCGGCCCTACCAAGGGACTAATCCATGTCCGATGAAGACTTTCGTATTGGGCAAAGGCCGCCTCGCCGACATGCGCAAATAGCGGGTAATGCAAAACCTGAATAATCCAGATAATCCCGCACAGCATCCCACTTATCAAGAGATGTAGGGTAAATAATCCTTTCATAATATCGTTAAGCAACAATAGACCAAAATTGTTTGTTAACTTGACAAACACATTTACCGTACAAAAAAGGCGCGATATTGGCTAAGACACCTTGATGACGATTTTGCAACCTATGAAAAGATGGTTTTTACTAATTGCCGTAATCTTTGCATGCGGCAATGTAGCTTTTGCCCAAAAAAAGGCTACCATCCTCGACCACAAAGACAGGATAAGAATTAGTCGCTTAGAGGTACTCAATTCTTCTGCTCGAGAAACTAACCTTTCGATTACCCCGGATGGTCGGTATTTATATTTTATGTCTTTACGTGGTGGCCAACCTTGGTCCCGTATGTATATGACCTTCAGAGGAGACTCTGTTTATGATGGGGATATTTGGTATGCTCAGAAAGTGGGCGGTGAGTGGCAACGTCCTCGCTGTTTGCCTTATAGTATCAACACCTCACAGGGCGAAGATGAACCCAATGTATCGGCAGATGGCCGTAAGGTCTATTTTCAAAGCTGGAATTACATTTGGCCTGAGACGGGCGGTCCTTATTATGAAGTAACCAGAGATGGCAAAAGTTGGACCAGTCAAAAAGGCATGGGAGGCGGTATTACCGAGTTTTTCCATAATCTCTCGGCCACAGACGGTATGTCTATTTCACCAGATGGGAAACGTTTTATCGTCGCAGCAGGACCGGATTATGACGACGACATGGACTTATTTATGAGTCGAAAATCTCGCTATGGCTGGACCTATTGTCGCAGATTGCCGATTAGTACTCGTGGCAATGATCGTTCTGTATTTATCGCAGCCGATGGCAAGACAATTTATTTTGCCTCAGACGGTTATGGTGGATTTGGTGGCCTCGATATCTTCAAGACTACCTTGATCAACGATACTACTTTTGGCGAGGTCATCAATATTGGTGCGCCATTCAATACACCCAATGATGATTATGGTTTCATCCTGACTGGCGACGGCAACGAAGCTTACTTTATCCGTGATGGGGATATATTTTTTGCGGATCTAAAAGATGCTGACCCTTTGATCAAGCCTTCCGCTCCAGAAGTTACCCTCCAACTATCGGGAAGTGTACGGGACAAAGAAAATTGGGAAGGAATCCAAGCTCAGATATTGTTGTTAGACGCTTATACCAAACAAGTAGTAAAGCGGATCGAAACCGATAGCAGAGGTCGATATACCATTGAACTCAACAACAAAGACAAATTATACGACCAAATCGTAACTGCCGAAGGCTATCCACAATCGCGCAAACGCCTCAGTATCGAAAAGCAATACGCCGATAAGACGATCAGCTCTAATTTTCTATTGGAACAAGAAAAGGCGCCAGAACCTATCATCGTTGAAGCTCAACCTCCAATAGTAACTACGCCTGAACCCGAGCCAGTAAAACCAGATCCGACTATTACTCAGATTAAAACTCAAGCCGATCCAGTTCAGCCACAAAATACTCCTATAACTCAGCCAACACCTATTACGGTTGAATCTCCACCAGATCCTTACTCTTTTGATGGCGTTGCAGAAAACAATCTCATCTTACTACTAGACGTATCGGCTTCCATGAAAAAGCCGGAGAAACTACCGCTACTCAAAGAGTCTCTAATGAGGATGTTGGATCATATGCGACCAGAGGATCAAATCTCAGTCATCGCGTATGCAGGTGAAGTCAATGTTGTCATTGAAGGGATTTCGGCAGCTAATAAGCAGCAAATTTTCAATGCAATCGAAAATCTCCGCGGTGGTGGTGGCACTAAAAGCAAGGAAGCCTTACGTAGAGCCTATAAACTAGCAGACGACAATTATATCTCTGGCGGCAATAACCGGATTATCTTTGCGACTGATGGGTATTTTGATGTAGCCTCTCTTTACAGTATCGCAGAACGAAATGCTGATAACAGTTCCGTTTATTTGACCGTATTCTCCTTTGGCAAGCTCCCAGATGATAAAATTGAGGAATTAACGGGTCTTGCAAATATCGGTCGTGGCAACTTTGCTAAAATCAATCGCGACAATGTGGACCGCGCGCTCCTAACCGAAGCCAAAGCTGTACGTAAATAGATATATGGAAATTTTACAACAGACCAAAGAAACGCTGGTTTTGGAGGATAAATCTTCCATCCTACGTATCTTTTTTGCAGCGCTGATCATGACCGGACTATTGCTTCCATTGGTTACGATGCGAGAGTTTGGCATCCAATCTTACTATCGATTTACTTATTGGATTGGTGGTTTACTATTATTAGGTGGCGTATTGGGCTTTCGCTTTTTGTATCATCAGAGCCGTATGAGCCTTGATCTCGTAGAGAAACGCATCTCTCTAGAGCATATGCAAGGCTGGAAAGTCATGGGTAGTCAAGAGATTTATTTTCACCAGATAGAAGAGATCCGCGTCGCGGAACGCCAGCACAAAGGCAGAAGCGAGTATAGATTGGAGCTAAAACACAAGAATCAAGGCTGGATAGCTGTCAACCAACGATTTCGCAAAGATGGGATTGGTATTCACAATAGCTCCAAAGTCTTGCAAGGCTATCTGGAAGCAGGAGCTTAAAAAGGTCGGTAAGGTAGAACAAAATGTTTTTTCGTCTCTGAGCGACGGATAAAGCATATCCCCAATACATAGAGGTCGAGACTAATCGGTACCGCAGGATGGGCCACAATCTCAGCCCATGCTTGCTGCATCTCCGCTGACCAATTGATGTCATCAAAGATGATGATGCCACCATCTCTCATATGCGGCAATAGTTGCTTGAAGTAGTCTATCGTAGGCTGATAACGGTGATTGCCATCCACAAAGACATAATCAGGCTGATAAGCCGCTAAGTCCAAACGTTCCTCAAGGAGGTGAGAAAACTCCCCTACCCAAATCTCAGGAGACAAGCCCAAATGATCACAATGCTGCTTAGCCAAGGCGGCCAAAGGAGCAGCTCCTTCCATACTGACAAAACGGCTATCATCCAGCGCCCCTAACTGATAAAGGGTTGAAATACCGAGATTGGTCCCAAACTCCAAACAGCGCTTTGGTTGATAGTATTGGCAGATACGGTAGAGTAGCTCTCCTTCACGGCGATGACGGGCAGAAAGGCGGGCCAATGAAGCAACTGAGCGGCTGATGGTTTGACTCCCAGTATTGGCTGATCCTGCACCGAGATCTTCAAAACTAAGCTGGGCTTTACGATCAGCAGTCAATGAGCGACGCAGCTGCTCTACTTTGGCGCCCCAGTCCGTGGCACGATGGGGCAAAATCTCTTGATAGAAAGAAAGCACGAATGGCGAGTGAATCCGTGATTGGGATTGCGCTCGCCATTGGTGCTTAAGATATGTGGAGATGTATCTTATTTTCACTACTGGCTCGTAACCAAGTAGTCAAAAAAGATCTTATCACGAGGATTTCCAGCTCCACCGCCATCAAACTCTAGGGTAACAATTTTCATCACCGCAAATTGAGGCTTAGGTGCTTTGGTCAAACGTATGATGACATAATCACCTTCCTCGAGCACTGGTGTACGAGGACTCGGCATCGGATCACTAAAGAAAGCCTGAGAGATCGTCTCATAGGTAGCTTCATCGTAATTGAAACGAGACGAATCAGTGAGTACAAAGACTGAATCCTGACCAAAAAAGGCATTATTAGGAGACTCCAAGACTGGTAACCAACCGCCCTGCGAAGCTGAAACCTCCGCAATATCCAATTCTAATGGATTTTGGTTCGAAGGATTAGGGAGCGTCTCACGATTGGTGAAGTTGAATCCGTATCCAATACCTAGCAGACGGTTGAAGATGAAATCATCTTCATAAGTCAACACCTGATAAGGAGCAGGCGTAATCGGAGTCGGCAAGATAGTCAGCCAAGCGATCGCAGAGGCTTCGGCTCCTTTGGAGTCGATAGCATAGATCATATAGCGGATTTTATAGTAGGCCGGAAGATTGGGCGCAGTAAGCGTCAAATCATAATTCAAATTAGTGCCGAGGATGTCGATATCCTTGACGACAAAATCATCACCTACGATGCTATCAATCTCAGAATAAACTCTAGCTGTAACCCGCAATAATTTGAGGGCTTCGTTGTCATAAAGTTGCAATGAGAGGGAAATGTCTTCGCCTGCCTCCTTAAGAAAGTTATTGCTTGCTGGCGCCAGTAAGCTTATTGCGGGATCTTCGTCGGCTGGCAAAGGAGGCTCGATCTCCTGTTTACAAGCCGCAAAGGACGTTATTAGCACCGCGATTAGTAGCGGGCTTATCAGTTTACGGTACTCCATGTTCGGTATCACAGTAAGGGGTTATGTCGCTCAATCAATTGACTAGAATACGAAAAAAACGCATCTGGATCAAAAATGAAAATATTTTCCCAGATTTATTAATTATGAAATGAATATTTGGTAAGCACGTAGCAAGTGCATCTTTGTATATTGTCGCCATGAAAGCTCCCTTATTCGCAAGTCTATTATTTTTGTCAATGCTCTCATTTGCTTGCCAGAGTGATACCAGTAGTCTTCCCGAGCATGCTCAAGAAGTGCGAGAAAAACATAAACTGAAAGACAGTCTACGTAGCTTGGAGATTATCGAAGAGCTAAAACAAGATCGTACAAAGGCAGACTCTCTTGCACCTCAACAAGACTGATTTAGTGGAGAGAGTGTTAAAAATGAGCCTGATAACTCACTCCTTATCTAGCACCTCATTAGCTGACTTTGGTGGTTTACTCCTTCGGAGAATGCTTGAACTAGGACTTTGATTTTGAATATCCCGCGACTATATGTCTTTGCGTTGCTTGAGGTTAATCTTCACCTCATCTTATGGCGCATGCTTAACGACATTGTTGATAGCCTCCTTCAAGGTTCCAATCATAGACTTTACGAAAATAATAGCGTGCCGAATCTGCATCACGCAACATATAGTGTGCCGCTCCCAGATAACCCAGAGTATAGCCAATATCGACACGCGAATCTTTCGCTAGTTCCAGCGCATAGCATTGATGCAAATAATCCAAGGCTTTATTCCTCTCCTATAGCTCCATAAACAGTATCCTAATATTGCTCACGATATGGCTTTTGTAATTTTGGGGAGCCCAATTAAGTGCCTTATAAAAATTATTGGAGCTTTCGGTATAAGCACCAGATTCTTTTTGGATCAGCGCGAGGTTATTTAAACTTTCGGAGTAGCCAAGACTGTCTTTAAGCGCAAAAAACTGCTCTCTACCTTGGGTGCAGTATTTTAGAGCAGAGTCTGTCTGCCCGAGGTGATGGTAGGCCATCCCCATATAGATATCATTATTGGCGATTTCTGAGGCTTTACCCTTATCTGCTAGTAGGCTTGCCGCTTCGCGGAACGCTGCTAATGCTTTGGTATATCGGGCAAACATATCGTGAATGATCGCCAGATTGCTGAGACTCAATCCTAGTTGCTGCTCATCTTCTAATTCGCGAGATAGGTTTACCGCTTCTTGGGCAGCGGTCCTCGCCTCATCGTAGCTCTCATTTTCGAGGGCTTCGCTGAGCGCACGCAAAGTGAGGATGCGTTCCACGCCAGTGGTATGCTCCACTACTTATCGTAAAGAATCAATAGAGCTAGAATCCCCCAAACATATCATGGGCAGCAGCAAAAGAAAAAGGGCTAATTTTTTTCTTGCCGAAAGCATAAGCACTCAATTTTAGGGCGATACGTTCGCTGAAAGCGGCTACCACATCAACGAAAGGCCAATCTCTAATGGCGCAATCCGGGGATTGACATAGCCAGCGGGATGCACCGAGGCATCACTAAACGTATCAAATACATCTGAAATCCGATAGGAAGCATAAAGAGCAGCCCATTTATATCCCAAACGTGCATAAGCACCATATCGTAAACGCTGAAAATCCCCCTCTTGCTCTAAACCTTTGTCTTTCAAGACTCTGGTTCTAGCTCCAGTATCACGCTCGGTCAGATAATGCGCGGAGAGTACATAGCCAGCATAACCACCGATTTCAGCAAATACGAAGGGATCATTATCTTCGTCTTTGGTA
>JBGCFA010000301.1:0-12391 GCA_045106675.1 Bacteroidia bacterium | reverse complement strand
ACAGCCCGGAAATCCCGCTACTTACATTTCATCCGTGAGCTACGGTCGCAAATTTTATCTACTTCTCGAATCCACCGCTTCCCGCACTGAGATCAGAGCTTCTATCAAAGCTTCTTATGATGCTGCTGTCAGCAATACCGAAATAAAAGCTGGTGCCAAATATGTAGACGAGCTATCCAATGTCAATATCAAAGTTTATGCGATTGGGGGAGATCAAACTACCGCTCTGGCAACTTTTAATGGTGATTTCAATGCAGTTGCTACCTTTCTAACAGAAGGGGGCGATTACCGAACTGGTGTGCCGCTTTCTTATGTCGTCCGTAGTCTTGAGACCCACCAGATCGTAAACGTAAAACTGGCGACTCAATACCAGACTTCCGTATGCGAGCCTTACTACTATGACGACAATCCTCCTGGCTTCACCGCTTTTTGGAGCCAAACCTTTAGCCGTATTGGAGCCATCGCGAATATCAACGAAAGCGGCCAAAGTGCTATGGTGATTTTCAATATGGAGGGAGATCAGTATTATGTAACGGATCAGAATACTCAAACAGTAGTAGGCGGCCCTTATGGTGTCCATGACGCCAATGCGATCTTGGGAGACTTGCCGTTTGACAAGGTCAGTGCCCTCAATTACGACCCAGTGAGTAATCTTATGTATATCTATAGCGGTACCGGTACTTTGCTTTGTACCAGCAATCTCGCGGTTTCTCCCGGCAATGTGAGCCAAGCAATTCCAGTAGGAAACCTTTTTTCCAACCATCCTTTTGCTCTGTTTGGGATCGAAAGTTCGGGTCGCTATGGTAGTCCGAATGTAGTTTTACAGACTAAGAAAGAAAGTGGCAATGAAATCATTCTCTATTACCCAGCAAACGGTAGTTTTTTACCCTCTACTCCTGTCTCCGAAACGCAAGATTTCCCTCTCAAAGGTATCGGAGCAGTAACTTATATCGATATAGGGGATGGTTATTTTATCTTGATCGACACCAATGGACGCGACTACACCATCTTGGATGTAGCCAATGCTAGCGACCCCAGAAAGCTCTATAAGTTTTAAACTTACTCCTTTCCGTTTAGCATATGATTAATGTTTTGAAGATTCGCTTCATAGCGGACGGGAAAATCTTTAAATACAGCAAGGGCCTGTTCCAGATAGGGACGGGCCTTTTCCATTTGATTGAGCTTATAATAGGTTTTGCCCAGAAAAAATGCCGCCTGTGCGTAATTACGATTTTCAGTGCCTTGAAAAGTTTTCCTGAGCTCCAAAGATTTTTTGAAGGGCTTTACTGCTTCGCGGAACGCTTCCCTATAGAATTTGATCTCTCCTAATCTCGAATAGTAAAAGCTGTGAGCATAGCTATCCAATCCATATACTTTGTCAAAAAGTGGCTTGAGCCCGATCAATACTGCTTCCGCCTCATCATATTTTTTTTGATACATGATCGCCCCCACCAAACTTTGTTGAGTCGCCACATAAGAGGGATGCTCTTGAGTACCAAAGGATTTTTCGATAGACTCGCTCAAAAAACGATACATCACTTCCGCCGAATCAAACTGCCCTAATTTGATCAAGCAACGTGCATAATTACTCATGCTAGCTGAAATCTCTGGATGATGCGGGACAAAGATGGCCTGCCTTTGTTTGAGTGAGGCTGCCGCATAGGCTTTTGCTTCTTCATATAATCCGCGTTCGATTGCCGTCGAGCATAGATAGTTCAAGGTAAACGCTATTTCTGAATGAGGCGCTTTGAGCACTGCCCGCTTGATAGCAAGAGCCTCCCTAAACAAAGAATCAGCCGCCTCAAATTCGCTCCGCTTTCGGGCTGTCATACCCATATAATGGATGGCCTCAGATAGCGCAAAGCTATCAGTGCTATTGGCAACTGTCCAATCATAGACAGTTTGATACAAACTATCTGCCCTCGGATAATCCTCAATTTCATATGCTACATCGGCAAAACTTCTATTTATAGAAGCGGCAATAGAATCATTCCAATTACCCGATTGTCTAATTAACCCAATTGCCATCGTCAATAAGCTGTCCACCGCAGCTAATTCATTATTATAAAATTTGGTATTGGACCATTCTTGGAAGTTTACCGCTTGATACATCAAGGGTGGATCAAGCATTTGGTCGTAGAGTTCCGCGCTAGCGGCAAATAAAGAATCCGAGCGCTCGTACTGGGCTTGGTTGCGATATAGATATCCCCAAAAACTCAATAATTCAGCTTTTGCCTCTGGCTCATCTTCTAAATATTCATTCACTTTAGGCAAAGCTCTCCCCAAAAACGCTTCTGCACTTAGCTTTTCTCCTGGAGCAGCTTCTGGATCGACCTCCAAAAAGACTGTCTTCATCATTTCAAGGACCTGACGAGATTTCTGAGCTTCAGATTGGGCCAGATTACGTTCATTTGCCAGCCTTCCCGTGTAAAAACTCACAGTCCCAATCAACAGTATCGCGGCTAATCCGACTAATGAAGCAGCAAATAGATTTCGTTTGAGGTATAAAGCAGTCCGATAGCCCCAGTCTGATTTCAGGGAAATAGGTCGCTGAGCTAAGAAAGCTTCGATATCTTCTTTTAAGGCTTCAACGCTTTCATAACGTTGGTCCAGACTTTCGGCCATTGCCTTTTCGATGATGAGATCTAGTTCACTTTTATTCTCCCTGCGGGGAACGCTTCGGTCTGGCCGTTCCTCGAAGAGGAGCTCATACATTACGACCCCTAACGAATAAACATCACTTTGAGTTGAAATATGTCCTCCTGCCAATTGCTCAGGTGAAGCATAAGCTTTTGTCATCGCAGAGGAAGGCCCACTTTTGCTTTCCGTATCTTGTTGCTTCACCAATCTTGATACCCCAAAATCCAAAAGTTTGATCTGCTCTTCCTCTGTAACCAGCATATTGCCCGGCTTCAGATCCAAATGCACAATCAATTGACGATGAGCGTATTGCATCGCATTACACACTTGCAAAAAGAGCTTCAAACGCGATCGTTGATCGAGCTTTTCCTCCTTGACATAATGAGTTAATGAACGCCCATTCACTAACTCCATCGTAAAATAAGGCTCTCCTCCTTCAGAGATTCCCCCGTCATATAGACGAGCAATATTAGGATGTTGCAATTGAGCTAAAATCTGGCGCTCTTCCTGAAATTGTGGAATCAGCCTTTCGGTCAAAAAACCTCCTTGTACTACTTTGAGCGCCACTTCCCGATCAAAGTCCCCTCCTACCCTAGTCGCTAGATAGACAGCCCCCATTCCTCCACTCGCCAAATGCTCCTTGACTTCATATACCCCAAATCGATCTCCTATACGGCTTTCAGCTTCCGGCTTGATTTGCAGACCTTCCCGCATCAAAGTGTGCGGATTCTCATCTAAGGCTAACAAATCAGCGACCTCTGCTGCTAAGATGGGCTTGTCTTCAGCCAGTTTACCAAGGGCCGCTTTTTGGGCTTCTGGATCAGCATCCATCAAGCGTTCAAACCAATCTTGTATTTCGGTCCAGCGAGTATGCATAGGGTGGTTTAAATTTCTCTTTTTAGTTCACGGCTTAGCCAAGCTCTGGCTAAGCGCCAATCTCGCCTTACAGTTGGCAAAGAGACTTTCATGATTTTAGCGATCTCTTCATGTTTAAAGCCGCCAAAAAACCAGTATTCGATCACTTTGGCTTGGCGTTCACTAACAGTGGCAAACCGCTCAAGGGTTTCATTGAGACTCAATATCTCCTCAGCAGTGGTTTCGTGAGCAATGTCTGCTTTGGTAAGCGTAATTTTATGTGGATTGGAGCCTCGCTTTTGGCTACTCTTTTCACGCGCATAGCTAATCAATATCCGACGCATCGCTTGGGCCGCTAGCGCCATAAATTGTTCTTCATTGATAAATTGACCGTTTTGCTTTTCGAGCTTTAGGTAAGCTTCATGTACCAAATCAGTGGTATGCAGCGTATGGTCAGAGCGTTCGCGATAAAGTTGGTTATGAGCAAGGTGTTTGAGTTGGGCATATACTTGCGGGAAGTGAGCCGAAAGGTCAAAATTTTCCACAGGAGGTCATAAAATAGCTTTCTACTATCTTTTTCAAGATACATAAAAAACCTACTAACTCAATTGCTACTAAAGACTTAACGCCTTCTCTTAGATGGTTTCGTACGTACTTTTTTGAAGCGGTTTTTGGTCTCCGCCCAACGACTCGTTTTCGTTTTCCCGTTTTCGCCTAAGAGTTTAGGGATCATATCTTCGCGACCTATACTCTTGAGTTTAGATCTGAGCATCCCTTTGTTTTCCGATTTGTACCAGAAAAAGAATTGGTGCTGGGCCCGCTTCTCATTTTTGTTTTTGGCAGTATAGACAGGCTTGAGCGTATAAGGGTGAACACCAGCATAATAAATCACTGTCGCAACCGTCATTGGCGTAGGCGTGAAGCCTTGTACCTGCTCTAATTGGAAGCCCATCTCTTTGGTTTCGCATGCAAGATGCGCCATATCCTCCTCCTTACAACCGGGGTGACTAGAGATGAAATATGGAATCAGCGGCTGATCTAGATTATGCTTTTTGTTGAGCTTTTCGTATCGCTTCTTAAAGGAATGAAAATGCTTAAAGGAAGGCTTGCGCATCACTTTGAGCGTATCATCAGAGGTATGCTCTGGTGCTACTTTGAGGCGACCCGAGATATGGCGCGTAACCAATTGCTCCATATATTCCTCCTTATCGTCGTTGTCTGATTTTTTGTGTAGATCGTCAACCAATAAATCATAGCGGATACCACTACTGACGAAGGCTTTTTTCACCTCAGGATGTTCATCTACCTTTTTATAAATCTCTGTGAGAGGCTTATGACTCGTATCCAGATTATGGCAAACTACTGGATGGATGCAACTAGGAGCGGTACAGCGATCACAGATCTCCTGTACTTTGCCTTTCATACGGTACATATTGGCAGAGGGTCCACCGACATCAGAAATATACCCTTTGAAGTCATCCATTTTGGTAACGGCATCAACTTCCTTCATGATGGATTCCGGCGAACGCGAAGCGATGAATTTGCCTTGATGCGCCGAGATCGTACAAAAACTACAGCCCCCAAAACAACCCCGATGCATATTGATCGAGAACTTGATCATCTCGTATGCTGGGATGACACCGCGCTTGGCATATTTGGGATGCGGTAAACGGGTATAATCCAGGTCAAAAGAATGATCAATTTCAGCCTCAGACATGGGCGGATAAGGAGGATTTATCACCAAGGTATCATTGCCGATGCCTTGTAAAATTCGTCGAGCCTTGACTTTATTAGATTCCTGCTCAATGATCTTGAAGTTGGCTGCGTATTTGATTTTGTCGCGTAAACAGTCCTCATGAGAAGCGACTTCTACATCAACCCAATTTTTATTCTTTGGAATCCCCTCTTCCTCACTAGTCAAAAAGGCTGTCTGGGGAATCGTTCTCAAGGAGGAAAAAGGCACCCCCTTAGATAGTAGATTCAATATCTCACGCAGGGCTTGCTCACCCATACCGTATACGAGTAGGTCTGCGCCCGAACGCTTAAGTATACTCGGAAAGAGTTTGTCTGCCCAATAGTCAAAATGGGTTACCCGTCGCAATGAAGCTTCAATCCCTCCGATCACAACGGGGACTTCGGGATAGAGTTCTTTGAGGATTTTGGTATAAACCTCCACGCTATAATCTGGACGAAAACCGGCCTGTCCGCCAGGTGTATAGGCATCTGTCGAACGTTTGCGTTTATTGGCGGTATAGTGATTGACCATGGAATCCATGCAACCACTCGTTACTCCAAAAAAGAGTTTGGGCTTTCCAAACTTCTTAAAGTCACGCAGATCATCCTGCCAATTGGGTTGAGGAATCAGGCCAATTCGGAAGCCAGCATGCTCCAAAATACGACCGATCACAGCCGGACCAAAAGCCGGGTGATCAACATAAGCATCACCTGAGATTAGGATTACATCTAACTCTTCCCAACCTCTCATCTCTACCTCTTTCTTGGTGATCGGCAGCCAATCTGTTACAGGGCGTATTTTTTGCATCATACAAAACTACTAATTTGGTCGATCAAATGTTTAATTTCGTCGTGAATAGACTCGATCATACAACCATTTAGGGGTCTGCCGCGTCCTAGATACTAATAGGCACCCCAAGTACCTTATATGCGCACAATATTTCTACTATTTTTATTTATTTTGCCAGCTCTTGCTTTTTCACAAGAATTGCGCGGAAAGGTTACGGATCAAAACGGGACAGGAATCCCTCAAGTACGCGTTCTCGTAGAGGGGATACAAAAAGGAGCCCTCACCAATAGTGAAGGAGAATACATACTTGAAATAGAAACAGGGACCTATACTATCCATTTTCGACATCTCAATTTTGCCGATCAGAGTTTAGAGGTTTCTATCCCAATGGGTAGAGATTTTGACGTTCGGCTGCAGGCCCAAGACATACAGATCGATGAAGTAGAAATCGCGATCGGTAAACGGGACCCTGCTTATGCAATCATGGAGCAATTGATCGCAAACAAGCGAAACTTCGTCAAGCAATACGATACCTATGTACGGGAAACTTATACGCAAGCGACCCTCAAGACGCAAAACTTTCGTAAGCCCAAACAACTCAATGATCGACAGCTAGCCCGTAAGGCAAAAAAAGATAGTCTCGCTTTTATCAAAGATAGTTTGGCCGCTTTAGCAGATACTTTGAGCGTTGATAGTATTGCCTCAGATAGCGTTTTTGTGGGGGATAGTCTCCTAGGAGAACGCGTCGCTCTGGATTCTCTATCTCAAGATTCAAGTTTTGCTAAATCAGATACAGCAGTTTGGGATACGATGCCCAAGACCACTCTATTCGTCGAATCAAAAGCTACCGTATATTTTGCTTTTCCCGACAAATACAAAACCGTGGTTCATGGCTATCGGGATTATCAACAAGGCATTTCGGGGCCTGAAGGCGTGCAAGTCACAGTCAATGTCGGCGGAGATGGTTCCCCAGTAGCTGACTACCGAACAGAGTTAGATAATCTCTATCTCTTCAATCTAGATGTTTCTGACGGGGAGTTTAACTTCTATCGCAATCTGGTTGAAGTACCAAGACTTACAGATCGACCCATGATCTCGCCCTTGCATAGCACCAATTGGCGCATCGTCTATAAGTATAAGTTGCTTGAGACCTATTATGAAGATAATCGGGTACACTACCGCATCCAGTTTTGGCCGCGCAATGAAGTAGGTCCTTATTTCAAAGGTGAGATGATCGTGGTAGATGGTCTTTGGGCAATCAAAAGACTAGAAGTGGAAGCGATGCCTGCGATGCTCAACTATTTCGTAGAGTTTGCTTTGGTCCATCAATACAGTCCCCAAAAAAATGGCCGATGGATCCTAGACGAAGAAAAGTATAACTACAAAGTCAAGGACGGCAAAACAGTCTACCACGGTGAGACCATTACCATCCATAGCGAATATATTCTAAATCAAGAGTTTAAGCGTAATTTCTTCCGCAATGAAGTCCGCAGCACAGAAAAAGATGCTTTTGAAAAGGATTCAAGCTATTGGGCTGATTTTAGACCTGTTGAACTAGGACTCGATAATGAGGTCAATGAGTTGATTCGCACCCAAGACAGTGTTGTCGCCTATCACTCCACCCCCGAATACCTAGCCAAAGCGGATTCTGCTTATAATCATCTTGATTGGAAAGACTTTTTACTCAATGGGATCACCTATCGTGATCGTCTGCATAATATGCACTACTATATGAATCCGATCTTGGAACAGATTCAACCAGTAGGTGTAGGAGGATATCGACATAATCTAGGAGGCTCAGTTCGAAAACATTGGCAAAGACAAAAAGTACTGAGTGTTGGGGGTAACCTCAATCTAGGGATTCAAAATAGAGACATTAGGGGTAACACTCGAGTTACTTTTTTGTATAATCCTCGCAAGATTGCCCGTGCTTATGTCCGAATCGGCAACGATTATACAATTGTCACCGGTAATCAGACTATCTCCAATATCATTTGTCCGGGCAATTTTATTCAACACCAATATATAGTCGTAGGTAATCGCTTTGAGATCATCAATGGCCTTTATCTTGATACTCGGGTAAATTTTGCCAAGCGTGATAATCTCGAAGACGTTGAGCTGCAAGATTATTGGACGGAACTCTGTACCAATCAGGATTTGAGACCTAGTTTTGATCCATACAATGAATTTAGAATCAGGATTAGGTTCGAATATACCCCTTTCCAAAAGTACCAGATGGAGCCTTATCGCAAGGTCATACTCGGTAGTGATTGGCCGACTTTTAGTGGGGAATATCGCAAAGCCATTCCAGGAGTTTTCAATAGTGCGATAGATTACGACTTCGTCGAACTCGGGGTCAAGCATGAATTCATGTTGGGATCTCTCGGTACTTCACGTTGGAAAGTCACTGCTGGTAGCTTCATAAATGCTGATAGTATTCAGATTACAGATTTACGCTATTTCCGTGGATCTGATTTCATCTTTGCCAATCCGCTCGAAAACTTACAAATGTTGGGAAGAACCCAAAGTACGGGCAATGCTTACCTACAACTAAGCTATTTACATGATTTCGGCGGGGCTTTGATCAGTAAGATTCCTCTTTTGAAATATTTGCCCTTACAGACGACAGTAGGTGGTAGCATGCTCTATCTACAAGACAATAGTTTTTGGCACAATGAGCTATATGCAGGCCTACAAATACCTTTTAGAATCAAACAACAGCGATTCAAAGTAGGAGGGTTTTATGCAGCATCATATACCAATGATGAAAATCGATTTGATGGACGCTGGAAAGTGGGAATTACCTTTTTCAATCCCATCAAAAATCAGTGGCAGTACTAAAACACGCCCCAGATAAAACACAAGTAAGGATTTACAAACAAAGGATTATCCAAGGAGACAGGCTTAAAATATATTTGCAATACCCAGATCCATTAATTGAAAGGTATTGCAGTACTATCGAATAATTTTACTCCTAACACTTGGCTTCTTCTCAATCTATCATTCAAATGCACAAAATTGTTCCATCAATGCTGGCATAGATAATAGTTTTTGTGAAGGTATTAACCTTGAGCTTTCAGGCAACGCGAGCACCCTTAACACACAACTATCGACCCTACTATGGTCAGTAGTTTCTCAACCAAGCGGTGCAAATTCTTATTTCATTGCCGCTAACTCTCTCAATACTGAAGTAAGTGGCGTTTTGCCAGAGGGCACCTATCTATTTGAACTAACAGTACAATGTACGGACAGCAATTGGCCCAAAGATACCGTTGAAATAACGGTTATTGATGGTCCCAATACTGCAAGTCTATCCTCATCACTCAATACAGGCTGCTATGATGGCAACGGCATAAGTGTCAGTGGCAATTTTCCAGAGTCAGGTGCGAGTGTCAGTTGGAGTCTTTCGGGAGGAGTCTATGGTACTTTTACAGATGGCAATACCCGAACCGCTACTTTTTTCCCTGATCCGGATAAATACACTTGTGCCATCGGCCTCAATAGTTCAACTTCCAATTTACGCTATACGATTAGTAAAAACGGTTGCTACAGTTCCGACATTATTCCTGTAAGTTTTAGTTATACCGATGAGCCTTTCTTTGCAGAGGCCAGCAATACGCAAGCTTGTGGTTTGTGTACCAATCTATGGGGTACTTGTATGTTAGATGGTATGGGTTTATGGACATATACCGGACCTGGCACAGCGACTTTCGACTCAGGAGCATCAAATTCAAATACCTCAGTATGTGTAGATGTAGCAGGCACTTACACCTTTACTTGGACCGTAACAGGCGGATGTGAATCGGGAAGCGAATCTGTAGAAGTTAATTTTGGCGGCTATTCAGGCAGCCCTATCGCGCCAGATGCAGGTGAAGGCGGCAGCTTTTGTAGCTTTCCAAGCAGCTTTGCCCTTAATGCCGCTCCAGTCCCCAGCGATCAAGTGGGAGAGTGGGTACAGACAGCGGGGGCACCCCTTACCATCAGCGATTCTAGTCAAAATTCTACTACTGTAAGTGGTGTGATCAGCGGCGGTGGGCCTTATAAATTTGCTTGGCACGT
This sequence comes from Bacteroidia bacterium, assembly GCA_045106675.1. Classification (GTDB taxonomy): domain Bacteria; phylum Bacteroidota; class Bacteroidia; order J057; family J057; genus JBCAWW01. Next base: position 2,313 of record JBGCFA010000301.1, on the reverse strand, counting down.
AAAACCTCAAGGAGACACTTATTGTAGCAATGCTGATACCATTACCTTTGCCGAGAAAACAGAGTGGGTATGGGAAAATATCGCAGATAATGGCTGCGGCAATTACTCCAGTAATCGATATTTGGCAACTACCCAAAACTATCTTTGGTCTGCTTTTGACAGTATTACCATCACTGTACTGATCCATCAAGCACCGGGAATATTTGCTGATAGTGCGATCGTTTATTGGTATTATTTTGAAAACGAAGGAGGCTCCAATAGTGTCGATTTAGATGGCGCAGATGATGAAGTAGGCACTCCCACAGATACCATCGCTGTAGGCGTACCTTTCACCTACAAAATCTCTAAATCCGACCTCCAAGCACAGTTATCAAGCTCGCTCTATACAGATGAAGAGTTTTACCTTCGTATGTATCTGATCGGTTCGGCCAACGATTTCCCTCTTGGTTTTTACGACTATGAATTGAATATCAACGACGGCTGCGCCAATTACCCCTTCGAACGGGAGCTCTATATCAGTTCAAACAATGGCTTTACAGCGGTAAATGCTGGTACAGATCAGGTCTTAGGATGTGGTATCAACAGTACAAGCTTAGTCGGCACAGGCTTATATATTAGCTCAGTCAATAAACATAGGGGGATATGGACGATGATAGAAGGCCCTAGTGCAAGTCCTCTCACCGCAACGAGTGCTCAAGAAACGAATCCTGTCATTTCGGGTTTATCTGAAGGAACCTACCGATTTCGCTATGCGGCGGAGTTTGGCAATGAGTGTGATCCCATCTATGATGATGTTAGGGTCGTCATCAGTTATACAGCTCCCAATATCAGTAGCCTTAACCTAGCAAATCCAGGATTTTGTGGTACTGGCCCAGTAAAAATTGCCACAAGCTTCGACGCCAACGTACATCCAGATTCGGTTAGTTGGCAGATCACAAGCCCTGTCCAAACCACAGAAACACTTAACCAACAAGGCGTTACGGGAACCGACACCCTCACACTCTGGAATCTGTTGCCTAACACCACATACACTGTCGAGCTTTCTATCGCCAATGCATGTGCTAATACAACTCAGACCATAAACTTTTCTACCGGAGCAAGCACTGGCCCCGAACAAGCTCAATTAGTAGGGAGTAATACGATTTGTGGCCAAAATGCAGATGTACCAATAGCGGCAGTAGCGGTAAGCGTTGGTACTGGCACTTGGTCGATTGCCTCGGGTCCGAGCAATTCAGTTGCCTTTATCACAGACCCCAATAGTGCCAGCACGGTCCTAGAAGATATCACCAGTACCACTGGGCTTTGGGTGCTCAAGTGGAAAACCGAAAATAATGGGTGTAGCGACTCGGTTTTTCTCTATATCAGTCGTTCCAATGTCATCGTTCCAGAGGCTGGTGAAGATCAAGATCATTGTGGCGTAAGTTTACCTTATACCAGTCAGCTATTAGGCGAAAAATTTTCCAGCGTTGCCCAAGGCAATGCTCAGGGAGAATGGAGCTTTATTAGTGGTCCAGAAGTAGCTAGCATTACGAGTCCATACGAAGACACCACCGATGTGATTTTTTCCGCTTATGGTACTTATTTATTCAAATTTACTAATAGTTTTGCCTCTTGCGCCTCAAATTTTGATGTGGTAGAAATCACTGTGGGAGAGGCCGCCCCTATCGCTTATGCAGGCTTAGACGAGAGCCGTTGTGGGGGCAGTGATGTGTTTAGTCTCGATGCTTTAGATTTAGGAGTAGGTCAAAACGGTGCCTGGTCTGTCAGCTCAGCGAGCGGCAATGTAGGAGCGATATTTGTAGACATCAACGATCCAGATACGGATGTAAAGCTCAATGGAGCAGGAGAGATTACCTTAGCATGGTCCACCTTTGCCTCTACCCCCGGCTGCCCTGTCAATACTGATGAGATTAGCCTCGACTATACCCCCGCTCCCTATGCTGGAGAGGATCAAAACTTATGCGAGGCCGCTAGTATCATCCTTTCAGGGAACGCTTTGTCGGGTCTATCAGATGCAACTACCAATTGGACCTTGATCAATGGTCCCAATAGTCCCACAATTGATGAACCAACGAGCTCAACTAGTCTGGTCTCAGGACTTATCACAGGGACTTATGAATTTCAATATCAACTGAGTGATGGAGCCTGTAACCTTACAGATAATGTGATCATTGAGATCGAGGCTGCGCCAAACGTTAATGTAGGTGATGATATCATCTTTTGTCCGAACCAAAGTTTGAATCTCAGCGGTACCAGCCCTGGAGGCGGTGCTACCAGCATGTGGAGCCTCGTTTTGGGAACCAATAGTGGTAG
>JBGCFA010000300.1:0-17753 GCA_045106675.1 Bacteroidia bacterium | reverse complement strand
GAGTTGAATTGAACCTTAGCAACTCAATCGGTCCTCAACTTGAGTCCGAGCCTGCTGGCAAGTGGATTATCAATCCGATCAATGCAGTTTGGCTGACCTACTCCTTTGGTCAATCCCAATAAGTAGATTCTTTTTCTTCCCCACACTAGCATCCTTACTATGAAAACTTCCTTCTTCGCCTTCGTGCTAACGCTTCTTTTCATTTTGCCGACTCAGGCTCAAGAAAATCAGCCTCAAAAAAGATTGCCAGCATACAACAACGATCTTAGCCTATCATTTACTTTAGTGCAAGCGGTAAAGAATCCGTTTTGGGCCGTTGTCCCCAATCCACGCATCATGTATCGCCGTCATTTGGGCGCTTTTGCCATTAGGGCCCAAGCGGAAGCTTTACAGTATGATCGTGATTTTGGCACCCGCAAACAGGCCGAGAATGAATATGCCTTTCAAAGAAGTCTTAGTGCGATGCTTGGAGGGCAATATACTTTGGAGGCAGGCCGCTTTGGTTTGTATGGCTTTCTTGATGTTGGCTTTGGGCAAATCAATTTGAACGCAGTAACAGTATCACGTTGGACTTTTAGCGAATATGAAGAAATCCGTGGCATCAAAGGACAGGCAGGGATCGGTTTGGAGTATCGCTTCGCAAAACGCTGGCATTTAGGTCTTGAAAGTGCTGCCACCTATATCTATGGCAATGCGATTAGTTCGCCTGGTGGAGTCGATGTTTTTGACCGGATTGCTGTACAATACCATGACGGACGTGCAGGTCAATGGATCATCAATCCCGTCAATGCCTTTTGGATAGGTTACTCTTTTGGTGAGAAAAAATAACGATTCACGGATAAATATCGTCTAAAGGATAAACACCCATTTATCTTTTTAGCATGAAACCACTCATTTCGCTGATTGCGATTCTAGGCTGTTTAACGTCTTTAAACGCCCAAGAAACCAGCAAAATTTACAAACATAGTCTCTCACTTAATTTTGAGAATGCATTTACCGATTTACGACCGATTTTTCAACCTACTCAAACAGCCCTCCTGTTTGTGCCGGGCTTAGAGTATCGGCTTCGCCTCAATCAACGGATTGCATTACGTGTTGGCGCTAGCTTTCGCCCACTCCAGAGCTGGGAATTAGGAGTCTTAGGCTCTTCACTCTACACTCGGGCTACTTTTCGAGGAGTCAATTTAAACAGCGGTATCCAAGTTCATTTCTGGAAGGAAGATTACCTTCCTCAATTTCAAATGTATGCATTAATTGAAGGTGGAGCCTCTTGGTTTGAGGACGAGTTCTGGGTGATAAATGATGCTGCTACGCCTCGCGAAAGTCTAAATTCAAGTGTGGTTTAGTCCACATCAGGAGCCATTGGTTTGGGCTTTGCCTTTATTTTGCGAGAGCGATTAATCTTCAGATGTGAGACAAGCTACGCTGCGAATCTTAATTTCCGAGAAATTACAGACCTTAATGCCAGCCCTGATTTTTTGCCACAGAGAATCAGATTTACCGCTGAAAGTTTTATTCCTGTGAGTGAGTTTTCCATCGGTTGGCGATTCTAGGCAAAATCGTAGCTTTACGCCAAATAAAATCTATGCCTGCTGACCTGCCTTCCATCTTCTTTGCTCATGCCAATGGATTTCCAGCGACGGCTTATCAGCATTTTTTCGGCAAACTCAGCCCCTATCAAGTCTATTACGAAGAGGTCTTGAGTCCGGGTACTCAGCCGATCAAGGATTCTTGGGATGAAGTTGTATCGCAGTTGATCGATTCTATCGAACGTCAAGTTAGTAGTCCAGTAGTTGGCTTAGGGCATTCTTTTGGGGCGGTGGTGATGTTTCGAGCGGCTCAGCAACGACCTGACTTGTTTCGTCAGCTCATCATGATGGAGCCTCCTTTACTGGCTTTCAAACTTCGATTTTCTTTGACGCTTCTTAGGGGATTAGGCCTTGCCGAACGCTTAATGCCATTGGCCAAGCAGGCACTCAATCGTAAAGATCACTTTAACTCTCGTGAGGAAGCTCGCGCTTATTGGGGACAAAAACGTTTTTTCCAATCTTTTGATCCTGCTTGCTTCGAGGAATATGTTCAATACGGTCTCGTCGCCGCCGAGGATGGTGGTTTCCAATTGAAAATCCCTAAAAGTAAAGAAGCCAATATTTTTATCCACCCACCGAGTCGCTTTGGTGATACCAGCTTGGATATACCCGCTCACTATCTCTATGCGACTAAAGGCAATACTCTGCCAGCAGAAAGTGTCAAGGCTTACGAAAAACGATTCTCTGACTTTAATTTTCATGAGTGGAAAGGAGGACATATGTTTCCACTCGAATCTCCCGAAGAGGTCGGAACCTTGATTAAATCCTTGATCCTCAAATAAAAAAAGGTAGCGACGCCTTGTAAGCCGTCGCTACCAAGTAGCACTGTAAAGGGATAGTACCACATTACAAGAGTAAGGACCAGGATAATCAACTGTCGGTAAACAGCCTGTTTGCATTTAGCCGAGCCTATGTCAGCCTTACAATCATTCAATTCAAGAGTAAGGACCAGGATAATAAACCGTCGGTAAACAGTTTATTTGTATGTAGCTGAACCTATGTTAGCTTTACAACAATTCAAATATCCGTAATAAATTATAAGAATGTAGTCCGATTTGTCGTATTTTATTTCATTTCGCTTTCTAAGGCTTATTCGCTTTATTTCTTATAAATACCTCCCTTAATGAAATTTAGCCCCCTCTTACTACTGTTTTTCGTACTACTTGCCTGCAAGTCCCAACATGAGACTTCTACGGCGACAGTACCCGCTCCAGTCGAAAAAGTTGAGCTTGACCCCATCACGTCAACTGAAGCAGTTGAGCTACCGCCAGCCGTATTGGTAAAAAAGCCCGGTGAAGATGCTTCTTCTCCTTTACGCCTAAGCGAACTCCACCTTAGCGTCAAGGTCGTAGGCAATCTTGCCACCACTACGATGGAAATGCTTTTTGCCAATGAAACCGATAGAGTGTTGGAAGGGGAGCTATACTTTCCGCTAGGGCAAGGGCAGACCGTATCTCGCTTTGCTTTGGATGTCAACGGTAAGTTGCGCGAGGGAGTAATCGTCGAAAAGGTCAAAGGCAGACAAGCCTATGAAAATACCATCCGTCAGCAAATTGATCCCGGCTTATTGGAGTGGACAGTAGGGCAAAATTTCAAAGCTCGCATTTATCCGATCCCTGCCAAGGGCTACAAACGGATGATCGTCGCTTACGAACAAGAAATGCAGCCTCGTAGCAATGGCTATCAATATCTTTTGCCGATGCACCATCAAGAGACGGTCGATAGTTTTAGCGTTACCGTCCAGGTATTTCAACAAAATGTCAGTCCTCAATTTGAGGAAAACGAAATTGATAATCTTGTCTTTGAAGCTTGGCAAGAAAATTTTCAAGCCACTCAAACTTATTCAGACTATCTCCCCAATCGTAGCTTAGGTTTTCTCGTTCCGCAAGCGGTAAAATCACATAAGGTGATGATCGAAGAGTATGAGGGCGAATGGTGGTTTTATGCCAATCTAAGACCGGAACAATACGTTCGGCAGAAGGCCAAACCCAAAAACATCCACCTCATCTGGGATGCCTCTCATTCGGGCCGTAATCGAGATATAGCGAAAGAGTTAAGCATACTAGATCGTTATTTTAGTTGGGTTGAAAACACCACCATCCATTGGCATATACTACGCAACACTCTTGAATCGGGTAATAATATCCGGGTCAAAAACGGGGATTGGTCGGCTTTACGCAATATTCTCGAAAACCTCCCTTTTGACGGTGGGAGTAATATTGGAGAGATCGATATTAAGCCACTCATTGCCGATGAAATCATTTTGATCAGTGATGGCTTACATACGATTGGGGAGGATGATTTTTCGCCTCAATCCACTCCTCCGATATACATAATCAATACCAGTGCGGTGGCCGATTATAGTCGGTTGGAGTTTAGCGCACAGGCTACGGGAGGGCGTTTTATCAATGCTTTAGGGATGAGTAGCGTGGAAGCGGCTGAAGCATTAAGGGGGCAGACATACCAATTTTTAGGCATGGAAGTTTTGGATGGTTTGGTAGAAGATCGTTGGCCACGTCAGGCTTGCAAAGTAGAAGGCGCCTTTAGTCTAGCAGGGAAACTGCTTTCTAGGCAAGCAAAAATCCGCTTAGATTTTGGTTTCAAAGGCGGTAACGGATCACAAGACGATTTGATTTATACTGATACCCTTAGCCTCGATTTGAATCAACATGGTTCCACCACTGGTTTAGTACCACGAATCTGGGCGCAAAAAAAGCTCGCTGAACTGGACCTGAATTATAAAGAGAAGGCAGATGAGATCATGGGCCTCGCCCAACGCTTTGGTATCGTGACACGCAATACTTCTCTGATTGTTTTGGATCGAGTCGAAGATTATGTGGAATATGAAATCACTCCGCCGGCAGAACTTAGAGCGGCCTATCAATCCGCCTTAGCAGAGAAAGAAACACAAAAAAAGGTTCAGCTGTTCGCTCATCTCGACGAAGTGGCCGAGGCTTATGCGATCCGCAAGGCTTGGTGGCAAAAGGAATTTGAGGTGCCGAAAGATTTATTTCAATCAGCCGATAGTACTCGTGCCTTAGACGATGAAGATGATTATGATGCTGATGGGGTCGTTGATATGATGGAATCCGAACCCATGCTTGAAGAGAGCGTGAGTATGGCCGATGCGTTCGGCTCAGCCGATGAAGAAGCTCCAGCCGAATCCAAATCAGCGGAATCGGAAGAGGAAGAAAAAAGCAAGGGCGGCGAAATCGTCCTCAACAAATGGGACCCCCAAACGCCTTATATCAAAGCGCTCAAAGCTGCCGCCAAGGATTCGATTTATGTGGTTTATCTACGACTCAAGGAGCAATACATCAGCCAACCGTCCTTCTTTTTGGATGTCGGGCAATTTTTCTATGACCAAGATCAAGCTTCATTGGCATTACGCATCCTCTCCAATCTCGCCGAACTAGAACTCGAGAATCATGAGTTGTTGCGTGCCTTGGCTTATAAACTGCAATCAGCGGGAGCTAATCAGGAGGCAAAAATGATCTATGAAAAGGTGCTAGAAATCAGGCCCGAGGAGCCGCAGTCTTGGCGTGATCTAGCCTTGCTGAACGCTCAACTCGGAGAGAATCAGGCTGCTGTAGATGGATTGTGGGAAGTCGTGAAGCAAGATTGGCCAGATCGCTATCCTGAGGTCAGCGTCTTGGCAGCCCAGGAAATGAACGCAATCGTTGCGCGAAGCGGCAAAAAACTCAAAACCACTCATATCGACGAACGACTGCGTGATCCGCTACCCACAGATGTACGGGTAGTGCTCAATTGGGACGCTAATGAGGTGGATATGGATCTTTGGGTACTCGATCCGCGTGGCGAAAAATGCTACTATGCCCACAATCGCACCCAAGTAGGAGGCTGGCTTTCGGCTGACTTCACGGGCGGTTATGGTCCAGAGGAGTTTTGGTTGCGCAAAGCGATACCCGGAACCTATCAAGTACAAGTCAACTATTACGGTAGTCGCCAACAACGTATTGCCGGGCCGACCAATATTCGCGTCGAAATGATCACCAATTACGGCCGTCCCGACGAAAAACGTCAAGAAACCGTCATGCGCTTAGGTGATGTGCAAGAAGTAATTACGGTGGGAGAGTTTAGGTATTGAGGCAAAGTACGAAACGATCCTAAGCCTCGCCATATAGGACCATTTTGTCCATAGTCGGATTGGTGCTACCTCCTTTGGGTTCAATCGTAACTGCAAAGGCTATGGCATCACCAGAGATAGGATTGGCTAGTTCTAGACTTCCATCTGCAAGCAGAACGCCAGCATCCACCGGCACTCCGTCGATGATGGCCCAAAGTTGGTATTGCTGTTCTTCGGTGAGTTTGGGGAGTCCATCCATGCGGAAATACACCTTATTTGAGGCAGTATTCCAATAGACACGCGCTTTGCTGTTGGGGGCCAGATCAAGTCCTTTGAGATCAATGATTCGGCTATTGGCATCGGCGAGTACTTCGATTTGACTCGCAGTGCGGTCTATTTGGTCGCTAAACTGTTGTTGCTGTTGGTTGAGCGTGGCGAGTTGGTCATTGACCTGTCTTAGCGCGCCATACTGTTGAAAATTGAAAGCAAGGCTAATCAATAAAGCCACAGCAGCGGCAACCGCAATCCAGCGCCAATTAGCAGGACTTTTGGAAGCCGTCAGTGGTAGAAGGGGAGTTTCTGTGTCGATTGGGGATTGGATAGGCGGAGAAGTAACTACTTGAGTAGCATCCGCTTCGGCAATCGCTCCCATGATATTGTCTAATAAACCACTAGAAGGTGTAGAGTCGTAAAGCTCGCCCGCAAATTGTCCAATGGCGGCTTCTAGCGCATCTAATTCAGCTCTTATTTCAGGATGTTCATTGGCCAAGCGTTCGACTTCTTGAGCTTCGACAGACTCAAGTTGGCCACTCAGATAGAGTTCTAGGATACCGGACGATATGTAAGCTTGTATATCCATTATTCTTTCGTCCACTGTCGCAACTGCTTGAGTGCGCTTCGAACACGTGTTTTTAAGGTTCCCACAGGGATATCTAAATATTTAGCGGCTTCTCGATGAGAGTAGCCACTAAAGTACACGATATCAATTACTTCTTTATGTTCTGGGCTCAATTTTTGAACCCATTCTTTGACCCCTATTTGGTCAGGATTAAATTGATAGTGGTGCTGTTCATTGACACTACTTACGAGAATCTCATCCGATTGGATTGTTTGCTGATTTCGAAAGCTAGCTGAGCGTCTTTTATCGATAGCCGTATTACGGCAGATATTGAGTAGCCAAGTAAAGAGTCGTCCTTTACTCGAATCATAGCGATCAGCATTTTTCCAGACTTTGATCAAGGCTTCTTGGAGTGCGTCTTCGGCAAGGTCCTTTTCTCCCAATATCCGCAACAAGACCCCTAATAAGGTCGGGGCATACTGCTGATAGATCATACGAATCGCTTCTTGGTCTTTGGCGGCCAAGTGTGCGATGATAAGTTGATCTGTATGGGGGATAGTCGCTGACATATGACAGAGTCTCAATTTAGCGAAGCTTTTAGTTTGGAACAATTAGGGCTTCATTTTCTTCCTTGCGACCAATTTGGGTTTGGGAGATTTGCTACGATTCTAGGACATTTCTTACATCTCTTTTTGTCTCTTCCTGTTCGGAACGTTCTTTGTCCTATCCCAATCGACATTTACCCCTTCTTGTTATCCTCTTGTTCCTAGACTGTTTTCCCCTTCTTAATTCAGAAGTTGGTCTGCTTTTTGCGGATTCTGGCTCAACGTTTAACCTTTTTAAGATCTTGAAACCGACAAAGGCCCGTCCGAGCCTTCATCGTGCACATATATGCAATACCTTTACTCATTCGCTCAAACCTGTTCTTTTATTCTTTTTCGCTCCTTTTTAGTCTTCTCTTTTCTTGTCCTACTCTGCTTGCCCAGGATGCAAGCTCAAGCATTAGCCGGTGATGAACAGCTTCACCTGCTCCAATATCAGTCTGACCCAACTTACCAACGTCTTAGCGACGAACTCGAAGCGCAAACCTATCAACAAGTGATAAGCGGTACGCAAAGTAGTGTACGTTCGGTCTTGACCATACCAGTCGTGGTACATATCATGCACCCGCAAAGCAGTACGACTCCTGGTAGTGCGGGGCATCCAACAGATCTTCAAATAGAAAAAGGGATCAATTGGCTCAATCAAGCTTTTCGCAATCAAGGGAGCTTTGCGGGAGGGCCATTTTACTCTACAGCTAGCCAATTGGGCATACAATCTATCGATACCGAAATAGAATTTTGTCTCGCCAAAGTAGCCCCAGATGGCTCCGTAAGTACAGGTATTACTCGTACAGGGACGGATTTTACCAATGTAGCCTTCAACCAAATCGTTAGCGGCACGGCGACCGAAGACCAAATCATGAAGGCGCTGGCTTTTTGGGATTCTAATAAGTACCTCAATCTCTGGGTCGTCAATTCGATCTGTGAGTACACCAATTTTAATTGTGATATTCCTGGTTATGCCTATCTGCCCGGAGCGCATGGGACGACACTCGATGGAGTAGTGTTAGAGGAGCAGTTTTTTGGAAGTTCAGCAGAACAAAATGCAGTGGGTACTTATTTCTTTGCCCGCTATCTCAATCTCTGGCGTACTAGTTATCGCGATCTCAATCGTCCCAAATGTGACAATACAGATTGTGCAGTTCGTGGCGATCGTGTTTGTGATACACCTCCCGATTCGACTTTAGGCGGCCCCGCTGTTTGCGGAACGCTTCAAAATAGTTGTGACTCGGATTCGGCCCATGCAGATCCTCTGATCAATCCCTTCTACCAAAAAGATGTCTCTGACATCTACGAAAACTTCATGGATTTAGGGGGAGAGCTTTCGTGCAAAAACACCTTTACTGAAGGGCAAAAAGTACGGATGCGTATAGCTTTGCAGACAACTCGACAATCTCTGTTGGCTGGCGATCGCTGTACTGAACCAAAAGTTTCACTACAAATAGTCAATTGGAAATCTCCCGCAGCCATTTTGTGCGAAGGGAATACGAGTCCACAAATCACCATACTCAATAACGGTAGTCTCACCGTTACACAGTGTAATCTGAAAGTAAGCCTCAATGGGCAAATCGAAAATATTAATTGGCAAGGAAGTCTCGCAGCAGGGGATGAGCTGAACGTCAATCTAAGTCCTCAAAACTTGGGTGCAGGTAGCTACACCATCATCAGCGAATGGACCGACATCAACGGCCAAAACCCTGATCCACAAGCACATCCGATCCATCGTTATACCTTTTGGGTAGTGGACGCCAGTGTTCCTCCGGAGGATGAAAGTAAATGCGTCGATCTCGAAAATGGTAATTTGCCCCCTCGTTGGAAGGCAGCTTCGCTGAACGCTCCCGTCGAAGCCCAAGTCGTAGGTCTGACTACCTGCGCTTCGTCTGAGGACAAAGTGCTACGGATTTACAAAGATGGTATCACGAATTCTGCGCCAGAAAACAGCATTCATTGGGTTGTCATTCCGGGACCAGTAGTAGATCCAAGTCTAGCGCCAATGCAAAAACTAAGTTTTGATTGGGCGCACCAATTTGTCGATAGTCTGGGTAGTCTCAAGGCAATGATCCTTTCTATCCCAATCGATAATTGTAATGCTGGTATAGACACCATTTGGCAGGCAGCGGACATGAACTTAAACACCGCTAGTGCTGGAATCAGTCCTGATCTCAATTGGTGGCCTCAAGAATGCCTCGATTGGCAAACTCAAGAGGTCGATCTTAGTGCTTCGATTCAAAGTAAACGCCAACTGGTTTTTGCCTTTGGCTTTAGTAGTCAATATCTGATGCCTGCCTATATGGATAATATCTGTTGGGAAGGTCAGCGTACTTGTCCAGAAGGACTCGAAATACCTACTGAAGCAGGCGTTTATCGCGCGACTTATACTTGCCAAGACCCTGATGGTTGGACGCATTTTGTCAAATCTGCTATTGAGCCGCCAAGCTCGACTAAAGATCAACTGCTATTTTCAGTCAAAGTGCCACAAGGCCAGAGTCTAAAGATTGGCGCTGAAGAACTGAGTCTGATCATAACAGATACTGCGGCCTACGAAAGCAAAGCCCCTTATGTACAAAACAATACAGGATTTTATACCGCTGGTCGATATGTGCAGTTAGATAATAGTCTCGCATTTGATAGCACAGAATTTGAAATTCGCTTTTACTTTGACCAGACGTTGCCCGAAGGGATCGCCAACAAAATCGGCCTCCCAGAACTCGCAACGGACCTACTCATACCCTTTACGACTCCTATGAGTCTAGATGGTAGTCCTGAAAACGGTCAAATGGAGATTGACTCCACGGCTTATACTGAATATTTGCCTCTTTCGATTGATGCTCAAAACGGTTGGGAGTTGCAAACTATGGGAGACTTTTACGGTGCTAGTATGCGTGTCTCTGATTTGACGCTGATGGGCATAGGAAGTGGAGGTTTAGGGCTTGGCTTTGGGGCTCGTTATCCACAAGTGGTCAGATCATTTACGGTGAATCAAGTAGGCGCAGCGCATGTCTTAAATTGGCAGACTGATCGAGAATTACTGGCGGATCATTTTGAGGTTTTGCATTCGCTTGACGGTGAATCTTTCAGTTCGATTACCAGCGTTCCCGCTCAGGGCCTCGATACATTACTACTCAATCCGAGCGATTACCTCCATAAAAACGAACTGATAGAAGTTGGCTACCATTATTATACGGTGCTGCTGCATCATAGTAATGGATATACGACTTCGAGCGATACATTGGGGGTAAGTTATGATCTGAGCAAATTGGTACGGACATATCCCAATCCAGTGCAAGATCGCCTCACGATAGCTCCAGAATTTGAATGGACTGAATCATTGACTTTACAATTATTCGATAGTCGGCATATGGTCTTCTTAGAACGCGAATGGACCCAGCCGGGCGAAGAAGTTGTCGTAGATATACCCAACATCCCACCAGGCATTTACTTCTTCCAAGTTCAGTCAGGGGAACTGAAAATTCAAGGAAAACTCCTCAAAACTCACTAAGCTTAGGCCTCATTAACCTGTTATTATGTCTTCTGTCTTTACTTACCTGTTGCGCAAAAGACTGTTCTTTTTGCTAGGAGTAGGATGTTTCCTACTCAACTTCCAAACTGCTAAGGCTACTCACCTCATGGGGGGAGATTTGACCTATCAGTGTGTGGGACCCAATTCGTATCAATTTACCTTGACCCTATATAGGGATTGTAAAGGGATACCACTTTCGACCAGCAATCAACGGATTGTGATGTTTTCTAACTCTTGTGGAGTGCAGGAGACCAATTTGAATTTGACGTTTCAGTCTTTTCAAGAAATTACACCTATTTGTCCGGCTCAGCAGGCCAATAGTGCTTGTAATGGAGGACCTGTACCGGGAGTGGAGGAGTATATTTTCACCACCACGATAACGCTCTCGCAGCCATGTCCCGATTGGACTTTTTATTATGTACGCTGTTGCCGCAACGGTGCGATTACCAATCTGGTCAATCCCAATGGACAGCGGATCTATATCGAGGCTACGCTAAACAATACCGTAGTAACGTGTAACAGCTCCCCAATTTTCACCAATAAGCCGGTGCCATTCTTATGTGATGGCTCACCCTTTTTGTACAACAATGGGGCAATCGATCCAGATGGCGATTCATTGTCTTTTGTACTGATTCCACCACGTAATAAGTCGAGCAATAATCCTCCAAACGATATCGTCTTTAGTGGCAACTTTTCGCCACCTTATCCGCTCACGACCGCACCAGTCAATGCTTTTAACTTCGACCAGTTGAGTGGGCAGATGAGCTTCACCCCTAGCGGTTTGCAGCAAGCAGTGGTTACCGTATTGGTCAAAGAATATCGTAATGGAGTGTTGATCGGTACTGTATTGAGAGATATACAACTCGTGGTCATCAATTGTGCCAATCAAGCCCCTGAGCTTGACCCACCCACTAATGTTACTGGCGGTACCCTCAACGGCAATACTTTTTCGGTCTGTGCCGGCAATACCTTGAGTTTTGACCTCGTCGCTAGGGATCCTGATGTTGCAAATAATCTGACCTTCGATAGTAATATCCTCCAAGCATTAGGAGGCGCAAGTTTTAGCCAAACCTTTGGCAATCCCAATACCGGAAGCATCAGCTGGCCTACGACCGTCAATGATACCGGTACTTACTTTATCTCCTTCTTACTTTTTGATGATGGTTGTCCATTGATCGCGAGCCAAGTAGTGGGATTTAATATCATCGTAGGGGTAGGGGAAATTTATCCCCCGCAAAACAATTATATCTGCCCTTCGACTACCAATGCGCTTCCCTTGCAAACCAGTATCCCAAATACAGGTGCAGGAACTTACCAATGGTCTCCTACGACCGGTCTTAGCAATCCGAATAGTCCCAATCCAATAGCTACGGTACCGCCTTCGGCAACGGCCACTTATTATGTAACCTATTCAGGAGGTGTTTGTCCTGCCATCGAAGAAGTCAATATTCTGCCAGCAGGTATTGTCTCCGTCCCAGACACTGTACAAATTTGTGAGGGGGACTCAACCGCCTTGACCGCAAACTTCCAACAGTTTGGTCTCAACAACCCTTTTACTTATACATGGGACCCGCCGATGGGCTTAGACAATGCCTCCATCGGCAGTCCAATGGCCTCTCCTGCTACCACAACGACATATACTGTTACTGCGACTACGATCAATTGTTCCTTTGCGGCAGACGTGGTCGTGGAAGTGATACCGCTGCCAAATTTGGGCAGTATTCCATCAGATTCTATCTGTCAAAATGACTCCGTGCAATTGTTCCCCGTAGGGACAAACCTCCAAGGTGCGACCTTTGCATGGTCTCCTGTAGTGGGCATTAGCAATCCCAATGACTTTAGTCCCAATGTCTCGCCCAATAGTACACAACTCTATACCTTGACCGCTAGCAATCAATGTGGCGCTGACTCAGAGACGGCTACGGTTACTGTTTTTGATCCTTTTAGTGTTTCTCTCACCGCCCAAGATGTCAATTGTAATGGGGGAACCAATGGAGCTGTAACTGCGATCGTCAATGGTGGCAACGGCAATCCTCAATATTTATGGACGCCAGGGGGAGCCACGACGAGTGCGATTAATAATCTAACTGCTGGCACCTATTCAGTCGCTCTCAGTGACGCTGCGGGTTGTGATGCCACTGCCAGTGTCACCTTGACTGAACCCACTCCACTCATGGGGATGTTTACTAGCTCTAATAACATTGATTGTTTTGGAGCCAATAATGGTAGTTTTAGTTTGGGCGCCTCCGGCGGAACGCCCCCCTATAAATTTTCGGTCAACGGTTTCACTTTCCAATCCAATCTCAATTATAACAATGCACCTCCTGGCTCATATTCGGTAGTAGTGCGAGACGCCAATCTATGTGAGGAAACCTTCGGGCCACTTGTCATTACTCAACCAAATTCCCCAGTTGCAATCAACCTCGTCAGTACCATCCCTGCTGGTTGTAATGGTGTTTTGGGCGAAATTGTAGTCAATGCGAGTGGAGGCACTGGTCCTTATCTATTTCGCCTCAACGGTGGCGCAGGTCAAACAAGTGGCTTATTTGCTAGCTTGACTTCAGGAACCTATATCGTCGGTGTCGTTGATGCCAATGGCTGTATTGATGATATTTCTGTGGATATATTTTCGATCACAGATCCAATCATTTCACTAGACTCTATCACTCCAGTCAGTTGCTTTGGACTTAGTGATGGGGAGATTCGTGTCAATACGACTGGAGGAGTTGGTCCATATGTGCTTTCTATCAATGGAGGTCCATTAGGCCCCAATACCCTATTTACAGGACTAGCTGCTGGACCGCATCAGATTTATATGGAAGATTCCTCGATTCCGAGCTGTTCTTTTACGCTCAACGTCAACGTACCGACCCCCGACTCTTTGGTGGCAAGCGTTCTCGACGAGAGAGATATAGATTGCTTTGGAGGATTGGACGGGGAAATAAAACTCACGGCCAATGGAGGCACTCAGCCTTATCAATATGCACTCCTCAATGGTGTATTTAGCGCTGATAGTCTTTTTGTCGGTATCGGAGCTGGTGCTTATAATCTAGTCGTTCGCGACCTCAATGCGTGTTTAGATACTATTAGTGCTGACTTGATTGAGCCTAGCCAGCTTGACATACAAGGCTCGGCAGACTCTACTGCCTGTGCTGGTGATGCCAATGGTAGTTTGAGTGTAGTCGCCTCCGGCGGAACGCTCCCATATGAATACAGTTTTGAGGGTGGTCCCTTTGTGATAGATACTAGCTTTGCCAACCTAAGTGCAGGCAGCTATCAAGTTAGGGTCCGAGATCGTCAAGGCTGCTTAGACTCCGTATTAATTACAATATTTGAGCCCAATGCCCTGTCTGTAAGCATCAGTAGTATATTCGATATTGCTTGCTTTGGAGACTCTACAGGTCAGATCACTGCTTTAGGGACAGGAGGTAGTTTACCTTATAGCTATAAGATGCCCCCCGCTAACTTTGACAATATTAGCTCCTATGTCGGACTCCCTGCGGGGAACTATCAAGTCCAGATTCGCGATGCCAATGGCTGTGTAGCCGCCGTCGATACTGTTTTGACCGAACCAGATGTCATCACAGGAAGTATTTCCACCGAAAACATCAGTTGCTTTGGCGCCGATGATGGCCAAGCCGAAATGCAAGTGCAAGGCGGAGTGGGGGCATTTACCTATGCGTGGAGCGACAATGGCTCTCCTACTGCGATCAGGGGGGGCTTAGGTCCAGGAGCCTTCTGGGCTGAAGCAACTGATGCCAACGGCTGCTTGATCACGTTCCTCGGAGAGATCATAGAACCTGACTCAATGGGCTTTGACTCTACCGATGTGGTTGATGTTACTTGCTTTGGCGAAAACACCGGCGAAGTACTCGTATCAGTTGGAGGTGGCATTTTGCCTTATACCTTCGATTGGTCCAATGGTGCGACGGATTCTGCTCAAGTGGGCGTGCCAGCAGATACTTACTTCATCACCGTTACGGATAGCAATGGCTGTGAGATCCTTGATACGCTCATCGTCGAAGAGCCACCGCTGCTTGAACTCGTAGATTTCAATGCCGTGGATGCATTTTGTGATTGGGACAATGGAGAGCTTACGATCAATGTGATCGGAGGTACTGGTCCTTATCTATACGAATGGGTAGATTTTCCTGGTCTGAATACAGATACTTTATTTGGATTGAACGGAGGAGACTCTATCTCGCCTTATCAAGTCCGAGTGGTAGATAGTCTAGGTTGTGAAATTACCGATGCCTTTAGCATTGGGCGTGAGCCTGCTCCTTTAGCCGCTTTCGTTACGGACCCTGTCATCGTAGATTCAATCCTTTTGACTGATGATCCGATCAACTTTATCAACCAATCGCAATACGCACTCAGTTACTTTTGGCAGTTTGGCGATGGCACTTTGAGTGAGTTGATCAATCCTAGTCATGTGTTTGATGATACAGGGGTTTATCCAGTGCAGCTGATCGCCTTCGACGAACGCTTCCTCTGTCCAGATACAGCTACCCTAGATATCATCGTGATTCCGTATGGTGATGTGTATTTCCCCAACGGGTTTACCCCCAATGGTGACGGCCGAAATGATAAATTCTATCTGCCCGGAGAAGGTATCCTCTCCCTAGAACTGACGATATTTGATCGTTGGGGCCATGTCCTCCGCCATATCGTAGGGAGTAATGCTAGCTGGGATGGCACCGACAAATGGGGCGAAGAAGTACAGGAAGGTGTCTATGTTTACGTCGCTCAAGTCAGGCTCAATAGCGGAGCAGTGATCAAAAAGGTAGGGACAGTGACTTTGTTTCGCTAAATGCCTACCTTTACAGGCAAAATTATGCCTGTGGCTATGCGCCTATTTACTCTTTTGTTGGCAAGTCTATTGCTAAGTTCCTGTGAGGCTATTTTTGGTAGCAAAACCTCTACCGACTTCCTCGACGAACCGGATTTTAACGACAATACCATCGCGTATGTGCCGATCCGACCTGCTTTCGAAGATCTTTCTTATCCCGTCGATGTAGTCGCGGGATGGGACGAATTGATCTACATCGCAGATCAAGGCACTCAAGAGATCATTTCCTACGACCAAGCAGGCAATGAACTGGGCCGCTATACAGTGCCGGGTTTGACCGCGATTGCTCAAGACAGACGATTAGAAATCCTCGCAGCAGGAACCAAGGATACCACTATCAATGGTACCGACTTTACGCTGCCTGCGATCTATCGTTTAGATTTGGATCCCGGTGGTGAGTACGGCTTGCCGAACGCTAGCATCAAAAAAATCCTGATTCATCCCTTTTACTTTAAGTCTGGGACTCCGACGGTTAGCGATGAGCAAGTCAGTTTTACGGGCATTTCTCCTATTGGGACCAATGAATATTATGTCTCGCGCACTGGCCCGAGCAATAGCCCGAACCGTTTTGGTGGACCGGATAATGCGATCTTACGCTTCAACAAAGACGATGAATATACCAGCCCAGTCTTTATAAGCACCAACATTGGCTTGTTTAGGGATTATTTCAAAATTCCTGCTGCTATTACAACTTATGCCCAGCCGCCTCAAAGTCCTGCGGTCAATCAGCGCGGTGATTTTGTGTTTGCCGCGCTAGACGAAAACGCGGTTCTAAAAGTTCAGTCGATAAGCTTTATCGAGAGTGAGTTTGGAGCTAGCTATGAAGTTCGATCGTTCCCTGTAGGGGATACCAGCAAAGCTGAACGCTTTCTCTATGAGCCTTACCGCTTCACAGAACCTGCTGGTGTAACCATCGCAGGAGATGGTACTCAATACATATTCGTGGTTGACGCTGTGCGCGACTCCCTCTATCAGTTCAATGCCTTGGGATATGAAGGTGTGAATCCTCCAGCCGGATCACAAAGCAACAAAGCCATCGTAGCGAGCTTTGGCGGCACTGGTCAAGGTCTAACTCAGTTCAATGAACCTCGTGGAGTCGCTTATTTAGACAAAATTGTCTATGTCGCTGATGCGGGTAATGGGCGAGTATTACGCTTTAAGCTGACGACGGACTTTGAGTAAGTAAATAGGATAGAGATCCTCTCTCAGTCCTGAAAAATAGCCCCTAAGCTTGAATAGTTTATGATCTATACGGGCAGTCTGCAAGAATATTTATTCGTGGCCGAGGTATCCCCGGAACGGATGTATATGTTTGACCAAGACTTGAAAACTGGCCTGAGTGTAATTTGGAATGTTGGTCGTAAGGCTCATTTTACCATAGATCATCAGCCCTACGAAATAGGCACTAACTGTATCATCTTCATTACGGGCCTCCATAAGATCAATGACTATAACTTTGAAAAGTTAAATGTCATCCAGTTCAATCGGCCGTTCTACTGTGTAGAAAATCATGATAGCGCAGTAGGCTGTAAAGGCCTGCTCTTCTTCGGGGCTAGATCGGTACCTAAGATTATCGTCTTAGAAGAACAACTCAAATCCTTTGAGATCATGTGGCAGGTTTTCATGATGGAAATTGATGAGTCGGATGAACTTAGCCTAGATATGTTGCGCTCCCTTCTCAAGCGATTTCTCATTTTATGCCTTCGGATTTATAAGGATCAGCATTATAATCTGGTAAAAGATTCTAGTAGTATCGGCCTCATTAGAGAATTTAACTACTTAGTGGAAAAGCACTACCGCACTCATACCTCTGTAGCCGCCTATTCTGAGATGTTATTCAAATCTCCCAAAACACTGGCGAATCTATTCAAAAAGCATATTGATAAAACACCCTTACAGATCATCAATGAAAGAAGGCTCCTAGAAGCCCGTCGTCTCTTAAAATATTCTGATCATAACATTCAAGAGATAGCGGACATTCTCGCTTTTAGCGATATTCAAGCCTTTAGCCATTTTTTCAAAAGACATACACAAGAAACCCCAAGCGGTTTTCGGACTGCTATCTAGCTGGGAATAATTTGCAAGTAAAAAGGACGCTTTTCTAATAAAGGTGTCCTTTTTGCTTGTTTTGGGGTTGTTTGAATAGCTTGAAATATATATTCGGGAAATATTTGCAAATCAGCAGGAATTGCAGACATCTAATATTGTAGCCCGATATGCGATCTTTGTATTATAGAGGTAAAGGAGAAGCGATATGAAAACTTTAAA
>JBGCFA010000030.1:0-4000 GCA_045106675.1 Bacteroidia bacterium | reverse complement strand
CAACAGCATTTGCCTTACCTCCCATTAAACCGTAGGAATTTGGCTCTCCTGGTTTAATGGAAAAGTCATCCATTTCATTATTTAAGACAACTCCTGTGCCTGTGGCAACGACACATGAGCCGAAGGCATAATTGATGGTCTGGGTAGTGCTAACTGCGTTGCCTTCAGAGTCTACAACCGAAATATGGGTAGTAGACGATGATTCATAGGGAATTGGATTGCCTGCTGAAATAGAGCTTGAGGGGCTGGCTAATTTAGCCTGAATAGAAGATCTGAGTGTTTTGCCGTAGCTAGGTGAGGTTAGTCCCATTATTGGAACTTTAGTGAACTCTGGATCACCAAGATAAGTCGCACGATCTGCATAGGCCCGGCGCATGGCTTCAGCCAAAAGATGCAAGCGTTCTGGGGATTGTTGCCCTAGGGTAGGCAAAGGGTCTTGTGCAAGCATATTTAAAATTTGGATGATATGAACCCCACCAGAAGATGGAGGAGGCATTGAAACAACCTTATACCCACGATAGGAGCCCTCTACAGCTTGTCTTTGCTTTACTTCATAAGCCTCGAAGTCTTTCTTGGTAATGATTCCGCCATCACCGAATTCTTTAAGTAGGAGTCTCCCAATTTCTCCGTCGTAAAATCCTGCTTTGCCATTTTTTGCAATGGCTTTTAAAGTTTTAGCCAGGTCCATTTGTACCAGTATGTCACCAGCAGTCAGGGCTTTTCCCTTGGGAAGGAATATCTCTCTACTTGCGGGAAAATTTTGCAGAACCTTTTGTCTGAACTTGATCGCTGATGCAAGCGAAGGGTAAACCTCAAAGCCTCGTTCAGCGATAGTGATCGCAGGTTGAATGACTTTAGCAAGGGGCAGTTTGCCATGGGCCTTATGGGTTTCGACTAAACCTGCAACTAAACCAGGGACGCCAACGGACATATGGCCATTAACTGAGGATCGAGGAATCCTGACTCCTTTGTAAATGTAGTCGAGTGGCTTTAAGGTCTTTTTATCGAGATACATGTCCCTGCTTGCTTTGAGAGGAGCGCGTTCACGAAAGTCATAGACTTTGGTTTTTGCCGATTTTTTGTCAAAATACAGCATAAACCCTCCACCGCCGATCCCTGTAGACTGTGGTCTAACCACGGATATCACAAACGAAGCAGCCGTTACTGCGTCGATGGCATTTCCGCCGGCAGCTAGCATTCTTAATCCCGCTCTGGAAGCAAGAGGGTGTGCGGTTGCGATCATCCCTTTTTGAGCCTTCGCAACAAAACTATTCCTTGAACGTTTGAGCTTGGTTTTGAAAAGATGCTGCTTGTTGGTGCTGGTACATGCTAGTGCGCTAAAAAGTAGTAGCAATACTGTAAAAGATGAATGTGATAAAGTATTCTTAGCGATCCTAAGTTGTTTTTGCATCATGCTTGTCTTAAAGGCTGCATTCATTTTTTATACCCTTACCTTGATGACTCAGCATTTTCTTTGCTGGGCAGTGGGTCAATATTAGATGTAAGATGCTGAACTTAATGGGAAAAATACTACCTTCTTACCTTTGTATAGTCAATGGTCTTTAGAAGACGAAAAAATCCTGTTCTAGTGGTTCACAAATAGTAGAAAAAAGGTTACAAACCTATACGTCCATTTCTGGACTATATGGAGAGTTGGCTGAGTGGCTGAAGGCGCTCGCTTGGAAAGCGGGTATATGGGCAACTGTATCGAGGGTTCGAACCCCTCACTCTCCGCCATTGTCATCCCGAGCACAGCCGAGGGATCTCCCACAAAGTAAAAATAATTCCAATTAGTTACAAAAGTAATCCCGAATGTTGTCAAGGGATCTCCAAACGATTCTGATCATAATGGAGCCCGTTGCGCACTTTTTGCGAACATCCATGATGAGACCCCCTTTGTCACTGCCACGCCGTAATGAAATGGAGGTGGTCAGGCAGTCTCAATGAGGAATAATTTGTTTAGTCTATCTTGATGGGTTTTGTCACTACCACGCCGCCTATCTGTTGGACACAAACTCTATTTAACCAGCAAAACCAGCAGCATATATTCCCTTGAGCATGGTGTTTAACTTTGACCACCCATCCCAGAGAGTCAATATACCTGGCTTTCTATTTTTACCTTTTATAAACCCACCGAATTGAGCTATTTTTTCTATCCATATCGAAACCTTTTCAGGTGGTCGACGGTGTTTTGGAAAAAGAATACGTTTATAAACTAGCCATTCACTTTCGCTTATAACTGTCTTTATAGATCTATTTTTGGTCATACGCCCTATATATAGTAGTTCGAGAACTCTAAATGCGATTATTGATTGCATCAGAATAAATTTTGATAGACTTTCGATATTTGTCAAACGGCAGATCTCAATTTTTGTGCCTGATTTTAAAGATTTAAAGAAAATCTCAATCCTCCATCTTTGGACATACCACTTAATGATTTCCTCAACTGGAATTTCTTTAACATCAAGATTAGTAAGGAGTCTCCAGTGGAGTTTTTGGCCATTTACTTTGCATCTTGAATAAACCTCAATAAATGACGCTTTGATTGGTTTGAATTTTTTATAAGTTTCTGCAGGCCGATTTGTTTTAGGTGGCAATATCTCGATTGACTTATACTTCACATTGACCTGCACTGTTTTTGGCAGTCTTTCACTATTTCCTTCGATACTGATTTTATAACTACCAATCACAGGAGTTGACTTTGTGCAAGAGAAGAGTTGATTAACTTTCTCCCCAATCTGTATGGATCGGTTAGACCTTGCTCTGACTATAAAGGAATTATTTTTGTCTTTGCAATTTTTCATAAATTCAAAGATGTCAGCTTCCCAATCGCAAACCTGTACGACCTTTTTTCCTTTTGCGGCATATCTAGCACATGCATCGGTTCCGTCTAGCCACCGGACAGATTCCTTATTTTCAATAGGCTCAAGCCTCAAACGAGATTTCTTCTTATCCTTATCTTCATTCTTAATAGCCTCTCGAGCCCAAATTTCCTGGTAAGATAAGCCTAGCGGAATACCATCCGTTGAACAAAGCATGCCAACATGAAGCCAATAGCCAAGAGAATCTACTTTTTGAGCCGATGTGCCAATATGACCTTTATCCCTCTTGGAATCATGGTAATAGTAATTAAGACAAGAAGTGTCCTGTATGTTCAAAACATATTCATGATCTATAATTCTTTTATCGTTTGATTCTAGGTGTGGCTGCATAATATCTGATAGCTCTACATTCTCATTTGAAAAAAATCTATAAGCTGCTTTTGAATTTGATTCGTTCATGCATGCCTTTGAAATGATACCTTTAGAATATGAGTAAAAATCGCACATCATCGATAAAAATCTTTTTTTAAACGAAAATCACAAAATTTTGAACCAATAAACTCATCCGAGATCCACTTAATGTAAGTCATAACCACCCACCATTCCAAAGTCAAAGGGCGACTATCATACTAATACTATTTATAAATATCAAGATATGTCCAACAGATAGCATTCGGGGGAATGACACGAACCTACTCACTTCGTTCGAACTCAAACTTTGACCAAGAGTTCCCAGTCCAGTCGAGAAATCGGATAAGGTCCTTGCTGTAAATTTCCAAGGAGGCTTTATTACAATTAGGATGGAAGCTTAGTTTTTCATGGGTGAACAACTCACCTTGAATAAGTACCTTTACATGCTTATCTTTGTCGTGAATCAAACCAAAAGGAGATACACTTCCAGGGCTCACACAAAGATACTTCTCTAAGCGTTTTTCGGAGGCAAACATAAGCTTTTTCTCACCCAGGTGCTCTGATAAAAAGCTGAAATTTACCTGAGAGTTCGCAGCCAAAACTACTAAGTAGTGCTGATTACCCCGATAATTAGTGCCTGATTGGAAACACACCGCCGCCTTTGTATGTAAGGCTTAGAGCACTATAATCTTTAGCGAATTTCCCCAGTTTCTCTAAAAAGGCTATAATTGTCGGAAAATCAAAAGATCTTGGGGGTGCCCATGCGC
>JBGCFA010000003.1:0-5357 GCA_045106675.1 Bacteroidia bacterium | reverse complement strand
GGACGCGAAAAAGCCAAGACGATCCGTTCGCAACAAAGCCATGCTCATAAATCTACTGGCCTAGAAGTAACCCAAGAGCGACTAGATATCCTCCATAGAGGTGAAGAAGGGACATTAGAATCTAGCATACAATTTATCGACCTCAAACATGAGGATGGGAGTGCCGCTGGAACTCAAGTGATTGTACGCCTGCCGATGCGGGAAGAGTGGGAGTAAAAAATGTCCACTATTGACATCCAATATCGAAGCGAAGAAGAAACTTCACTTCTGGATATTGAACTTGAGCATTGGATATTCCCAAGCGTTCCGCGAAGCGGTCCAGGAAAAAGTCCAAGAACAAATTGACAAATCTTTGCGGCGCAAGATTTTTCGCCGCAACATCGCTTCGCTAATCAGCAAACAGCTCCTCCCAAGCGATAAGAGAAATCACTGATCCCCAAAATCAGGAAATAAATAAATTAAAAAAATATGTTAACCTCTAGGCTTCCCCTCTCATAATGGAGTAGAAAAGAGTGCTACTTTTGCAGCTCTTAGCATAAAATCAATCATCCTTTTATTTCAGATTTTCATGAACAAACTCAATGTATTATTAATCGTTTTCGCTACCGCTTTAGCTTTTACAGCTTGTCAGAATCCAGAAAAGATCCTTCCAAGCAATGAAGGAACATGGTTAGCCTCTTCTGGCACTTACAATGAATTCCGAGATGATGTACCCACTGTTACTGATTCAACCCTCTCCTTTACAGACGTAAGCTATCAATTCAATGAAGATGGTACGGGTAGCCATACCGAAAATAACGTAACAACTGACTTTGATTGGGTCTACGATAAAGATAC
This sequence comes from Bacteroidia bacterium, assembly GCA_045106675.1. GTDB lineage: Bacteria > Bacteroidota > Bacteroidia > J057 > J057 > JBCAWW01. The sequence continues at coordinate 4,520 of JBGCFA010000003.1, read as the reverse complement.
TGAGCAGTTGACCATCACCGAAGATGTCTTCCCTCAAGTTTTTGATGTATTGAAAATCAGCAAAAATGAGATGACCTTATATTATGAATTTGACTCTAGTTTTTTTGGCACGATCACTAAATATGAGTATACCATAAACTTGACAAAGACCAATTAATCTGCTTTCATCAAAGACATAAGAGCGACATGATTTCATGTCGCTCTATTTTTTTGCCTAATTGGACGCATTTTTTGAATGAGTTACGTATTTTTTTCCTGAAAAAGGAGACATTAGCTGGACCATTGTCCCACCAAGCAATCCATCCATGAAAATAGCCGCAGCCCAAATAGCCGTCGAAGTAGGAGAAAGTGAAGCTAATTTGGAGCAACACTACCGCATGATTTCAATGGCTGCTGAGCAGTCGGTTCAATTGATTGCTTTTCCGGAGATGTCCATTACTGGTTATTGCAGAGAAGAGGGCAAGGCCTTGGCCTTTGATGAGCATGACGAGCGGATGAATGCTTTAAAGGCCCTTGCCCAAAAGCATCAAATTATCATCATCGCGGGCGCTCCAATTGTGCTAGCTGACAAATTATTTATTGGCGCTTTTGTGCTCTATCCCGACGGAACCCAATCCATCTACACCAAGCAATATTTGCACGATGGGGAGGAATTGTTTTATGATGCCTCTCTTGACAATAATCCGATCATCGAAATAGGAGCAGAAAAAATTTCACTAGCGATTTGCGCTGACATCAATAATCCTCGGCATCCTCAATCAGCCAAGCAAGCCGGCAGTACGCTCTATTTGCCCAGCATATTTTACTCTGAGGGAGGGATCAATGGTGGTCATCAACAGTTGATGGAATATGCGAAGAAACATTCTCTTGCCATCCTGATGGCTAATTTTTGTGGTACACATTGGGGCACCAAATCTGGTGGGCAGAGCGCTTTTTGGGATCAAAAAGGCAATCTTTTAACTTCATTAGATAACTCTGAGGGCTTAGTAGTCGTTGAGAAGAAAAATAAAGTTTGGAAAACCATAAGCATTCCTTTTGAGGAAAAGGTGACCAAAACAGCCCATTAAGGGATCAATCAAAATAGCCACTTATGGTTCTGAATACTCATCTAGATGCTCTCATGCAGCCTATCCCCCAAGGCATAATAATCATGAGAGATGATCGAAAAAAAGAGACATGGAAAGCAAATATCCAAGCGTTTTGGCTGAGTAAATATCCAGTAACTCAAGCGCTTTACCGAGAAGTAATCCAAAGTTCCCCCAGCCATTTCACTGGCTCTCAAAAACCTATAGAGTGTGTTTCTTGGCTAGAAAGCATACAGTTTTGCAACCAACTATCTGCACATTTGAATTTAAGCCCTTATTACGAATTTGATAACAAATTAGAGCGCATTAGCGCTGATCTCGATTCTAATGGTTTTCGCCTACCCAGTGAAGCAGAGTGGCAATATGCTTGTCAGGCAGGTTCTAAGGAAATTCGCTACGGCGATTTAGATCAAATTGCTTGGTACAAAGCAAACTCAATGGGCACAACTCACGAAGTAGGTAAAAAAGCACCCAATAAATGGGGTCTCCATGATATGCTCGGCAATGTCTGGGAGTGGTGCTCTGACATTTATGATGAAGAGGTTTATGGTTCTTACAGAGTATTTAGAGGTGGCGGCTGGTTTGATGAAGCGAGGAGCGTTATGGCTACTAATCGGCGTCGCAGTCATCCTGTCGCCATGAAAATTGAAGATTTAGGATTTAGATTGGCCAGAAATATGGATAATATGTAAGCCTCAAATGAAAATCATACTCAAGATCATTGGTGGACTTTTATTAGCGGCTTTGTTGACGCTATTTACTCAGGTGGGAGCTATTGTAGTCTTACTTTGGTGGCCGATCAGCCTCTTGCTGCGCAGAACGCTCAAAAAGCTAAAGTATGCCAAATGGATACGTACAGGCTTATTTATGGCTTGGTGGTGTCTATTTTCATTGGCGATCATTCCCGCTTTGGCGCCTCCCTTGAGTGGTCGAGAAGCGATGCCAATTTGGAGCAATCCCCAGCTCAAACCGCTGCATATTGGCTATGCCTTGCTCAATCGCCATTATGTGCGTCCCCAACTCAAAACGCTTTTAGAAGACTCCGCCAAACAATTGGATCAAACATATCCCGGAGCCGTAATTGCTTATCTGGATTGTTGTTTTCCGTTTCGGAACGGCTATCCCCTACTCCCTCACCTTAGTCATAATGATGGGCGTAAAGCAGATATCGCCTTTCTTTTCAAGAACGCTCAGTCGGGTGAATACCTGCCGCTCAAAGGAAAATCTGTCATTGGCTATGGTGGATGCGTTCCGCCCAGCGGCAAAGAATATGACCAGCCCGCAATCTGTGCGCAAAAGGGTTACGATCAGTACAGCATGCTTTATCAACTATTGCCTCAGATCGAAAGCCGTGTCTTAGATACAGAGCGGACTCGCGAGATGCTCCGACTATTTGCAAAGCATCCCAATACGGGTAAATTACTGCTCGAACCTCATCTCAAGAGCCGTTTGCGACTGAGCAATTATAACAATATCCGCTTTCATGGTTGTCAAGCTGTCAGACATGATGATCATGTGCATGTGCAATTATGATCCAAAAACACCTCTCCATCTCCGTCATCAATGATCTCGCAGGGGACCAGCGCATCCATCGGATCGCAACGACTTTGCAGGAGGCGGGCTTTCGGGTCCGGGTGATCGGTCGTAAACTACCAGATTCATTGCCTTTGCCGGGGAGGAACTATGAGACCAAGCGGATGCGCCTACTCTTCAAAAAGGGCAAATTATTTTACTTAGAATACAATTTGAGGCTCTTTTTACTGCTCCTTTTTAGTCGAGTGGACATCCTCAACGCCAATGATTTGGATACGCTCTTAGCGAACGTTTGGGTCTCGCGTTTACGACGCAAAAAGCTGGTCTATGACTCGCACGAAATCTTTACGGAAGTGCCAGAGTTGATCCATCGACCCGCTACGCGAGGGATTTGGCTAGCATTAGAGAAGCGTTTGTTTCCTGCCTTGCGGAACGTTTATACCGTTAATGGATCCTTGGCAAGGATATATAATGAAAAATATAGCGTTCCCGTAAAGGTGATCCGAAATCTACCCTTTGCACGTCCATTTCCAGAAAAGGCAACGCCTCGTCCGATTTTGCTTTATCAGGGAGCGGTCAATCTGGGCAGAGGTATCGACTTGATGATCAAAGCCATGCAGTATATGCCGCAAGCAGAGTTGTGGATCGTCGGTAAAGGAGATGTGCTGCCTGAGATGAAAGCCTTGGTTGAGGAGCTCTCCCTCGGAGAACGCGTTAAATTTTGGGGTTTTATGGCCTTAGAGCAATTGTCCAACATCACTCGCCAAGCACGGATTGGGCTTAGTTTAGAAGAAGATCTCGGGGCAAACTATCGCTATTCTTCACCCAATAAGGTGTTTGATTATATTCAATCTGGCTTAGCCGTCTTAGTTTCTGACCTGCCGGAGATGCGGGCTTTGATCGAGCAATATCAGGTAGGAGCTATCTTGCCGTTAGCGCAGCGCGATCCTATGAGCCTAGCCAATCTGCTACTCGAAATGCTCCAAGATCAGCAAGCCTTTGATGAATGGCGCCAAAACTGTCAAAAAGCAGCGCAAGAGTTGAATTGGGAGACAGAAAAAGAGAAATTGCTAGAGATATATCAGAATTTGTAATGCAGGAAGCATCAACAATAGCTTGAAACTCCCCCAAGCCCTCCTTGAAAAGACGGGGAGGTAAAGTATAAGTAGTAGGACAGTATTAAATAGATAGTACAATGCTCTGTTGACTATCAACATTTTAGTCGTCTCTCTACTTTATACTCAATACTGGGTACTTACTTAATAAAGATGATCTTACTTACTGGCGCAGCAGGTTTTATTGGTAGTTATTTATTGGGCGATCTCAATCGTATAGGCCGAGAAGATATCATCATAGTGGATGATTTTGAGCGTTCTGCGAAGCAGGCCAACCTCCACCACAAAAAGTATCACGCCAAAGTCCCCCGCCAAAACCTCTGGCAATGGCTAGAAACGGATCATCCCAAAATCGAATACGTGATCCATTTAGGGGCAAGGACGGATACAAGTGAGCAGGATCAGTATATCTTCGATGAACTCAACCTCTCCTATAGCAAGCGGATTTGGCAATACTGTAGCCAAAATCAGATCCCTTTGATTTATGCCTCTAGTGCGGCGACTTATGGAGACGGCAGTTTGGGTTTTGTCGATGATCATAAGCTAGTGTCTCAGTTTAATCCACTAAATCCTTATGGTTGGAGCAAACAAAACTTCGATCAGTGGGTTCTAAGACAAAGTGAAACTCCTCCCTCATGGATTGGGCTGAAGTTTTTTAATGTTTATGGGCCAAATGAGTATCACAAAGGTCGTATGGCTAGTGTGATCTATCATACCTATAAGCAAATCAAGGAAACGGGTAAGATGAGACTCTTTCGTTCTCATAGAGATGATTTTGCTGATGGCG
>JBGCFA010000299.1:0-9180 GCA_045106675.1 Bacteroidia bacterium | reverse complement strand
GGCAGGGGGAGGAATAAAACTGCTTAGTTCTCCTCTATCGTTCCCAGAATGGCGACTAGCTCAGGAAGATCACCCGACCCATATTCGATAGCAAGAGCTTCCTTAACTTTAATGCTGGGGTCGCCCAGATAGAAATTGGCTACTCCAGGGCCAGTGGCATCCGTAAAGTATAAGACTCCCAAAATATTGGTCGAGTCGCAAACCTCAAAAATCGTATGAGAGTTGCTAGCTAATACTGTACCGCCAAGGCTCCTATAATTGGGAATATCGAGGCTATTAGGTAAGGGGGCGTTTAGAGAATCTCCAAAATCTTCACAAAACAATGGCCCGCAATAGGCGTAGTATAGGGCGATACTAGAATCGGTTTTGGTCTTATTGAAAAAATTACCTTCAAAACCTATCATTTTACCTGTATAGTCTGGCGTAAAGCGGATGGTATAATCTGTTTTGAAGTCTTCAACTACCCAACTCGGCTGTTGATTATAAAAATCACATCCTTGGTCTGGATCTGGCCAAGGAGTGGGAGTATCTATTAACTGTTTGCAGGCTGCAAAAATCATTAGTACGATCAGACTTGCAAAAATTGCTTTGGTGTTCATAAACGTATGCTTTTTCGTAGAACGTAGTAGGACGAAAAGATGCTGCATAGAAAAACCGCTGCTTAAGATTATTCTCAAGCAGCGGTGTATCGATTCTAGCGTTCCGCGAATAGCGGTAAAAGCTTAACGTCGAGCTGAATAGTTAGGCGCCTCCTTACTGATATGTACATCGTGAGGGTGGCTCTCTTGCAAGCCTGCATTGGTGATACGTACAAACTGCTTGGTCTGCAAAGTCGGGATATCAGGCGCACCTGCGTAACCCATACCGGCGCGAAGACCACCTTCAAGTTGATAAAGTACTTCGGCGACTTTGCCTTTATAGGCAACTCTACCGACGATGCCTTCGGGAACGAGTTTTTTGATATCGTCCTCTACATCTTGGAAATAGCGGTCTTTAGAACCTTCCTTCATCGCTTCGATGGAACCCATACCACGATAAGTTTTGAATTTACGCCCTTCGTATAGGACGGTCTCTCCCGGGCTTTCGTCAGTGCCCGCAAATAGGCCACCAGCCATGATGCAGTTTCCTCCGGCAACGATGGCTTTCACCATATCACCAGAATAGTTGATGCCGCCATCAGCGATGATCGGCACGCCTGCTTTTTGGGCGGCTTTGACGGATTCGAGGATAGCAGACAATTGCGGCACTCCTACGCCTGCGATGACGCGAGTGGTACAGATACTACCGGGTCCGACGCCTACTTTGACTCCGTCAACGCCAGCATCCATCAAGGCTTGGGTAGCAGATTGGGTGGCAACGTTGCCGCCGATGATCTGCATATAAGGATATTTTTTGCGGATTTCCTTGACCATATTAAGCACGCCAGCAGAGTGGCCATGAGCGGTATCGATGGTGATGACATCTACCCCTGCATGTTCTAAGGCATCAATACGATCATAAGTGTTGCCCGTCACGCCGACGGCAGCTCCTACACGTAAGCGACCAAGATTGTCTTTACAGGCCTTAGGGAAAGTGCGTTTTTTGATAATATCTCGATAGGTGATTAAACCTACGAGTTCGCCATTGGCGCCAACAACTGGAAGTTTTTCGACTTTGTGTCGGCGAATAATTTCTTCAGCCTCTTCAAGCGTAGTGCCTTCAGGCGCAGTGACCAGATTTTCACTGGTCATCAATTCCCGGACTTTGCGGCCATCGGGTGTTTGGAAGCGGAGATCACGATTGGTCAGAATCCCTACTAGTTTGTTTCCCTTATCAATAATGGGAATCCCCCCGATACGTTGCTCTTGCATAATGCGTAGAGCATCGATCAAGGTATCATCAACCATCAAGGTAATCGGATCGACGATCATACCACTTTCATGGCGCTTGACCTTGCGGACTTCTTCCGCTTGAGCGTCAACCGACATGTTTTTGTGGATCATTCCGATGCCACCACTAGCAGCCATCGCAATGGCCATACGGTGTTCGGTCACGGTATCCATAGCCGCGCTTACGACAGGTAGATTCAAGCGAATCTCACGGGTCAGGAAAGTTGAAGTGTCAACGTCTCTTGGTAATACTTCTGAATGATCAGGGATCAGAAGGACGTCGTCGAAGGTAAGGCCTTCAAAGGCAAATTTATCAGACATCAGGCAAATATCGTTGTGAACATTTGCCGAGCAAAGTTAGGGCAAAAAAACCTAATTGCCTGCATTTGCAGATTAATTTTATGTTAAACTACTGAGCCCGGCACATTGGGATCGACCTCGCCTGGTTGATCTACGGCTTTGATAAAGAAAAAGTAAGTCAAGGCAAAAATACCGATGAGGATGGTAAATACTGTCGTCGCACCATTGGATAAGGCTCCTATGACATTGCCAAGCAAGGCTGAATAGCCAAAAACGAGAAACAGTTCTCTTACGATCAGGTGGGTACTACCCATGCCACCGGGCGTAGGCAAAGCCCAACCAATACCCCCAATAAATAGCAATAAAACCCCCATGTAAATCCCCATGCCTGCGGTTTCGGGTAAGGCGAGTAGGATGACATAAAACATGAGGATCAGGTCGATCCAAATCAGATTAGTCAATAAGAGGAAGTACCAAGGTCGATCCAATTGTAAGACGCTTTTGGCGCCATCAATCATCTGCTGGAAGAAGGTACGTGCTTTGGCGATGATGCCCTGCTCTTGCTTAGTACCTAGCAACCAACGTAGTCCCAAGAGCCCTCCTACCGCCAATATGCCTAGTACAGTAAAAACTAATGGCAAAGATATACCACCACCATCACCTGAGGCAGTGGATTGAGTATTGGCCCAGATTTCTAATAAGCGATCTACTTCAAAAATAAAAATGATACCTACTCCAAGGGCCAAGACTAATAAGTCAATTACGCGTTCGACAAAGACGGTCCCAAAACCAGTAGCTACCGGAACTTTGTCGGTCTTATAGAGGGCCGAACAGCGGACAATCTCCCCCAAGCGAGGAGTAAATGTATTGACGAGATAAGACAACATCACCGCTACAATGGTACTACTGGTCCGCACTTGATAACCTGCACTTCGGATCAATATCTGCCAACGCAGCGCCCGCAAAACATAGGAGAGCAACAGTAAAACCCCATTCATGCAAAACCAAAACCAATTGGCTTGCTTGATGGTATCCATGAGTTCGCCTAGATCAGTGTCTTTGTAAGTGAAATATAAAAGAGTTCCAGCGAGACTGACACCAATTAAAAATTGTATGAAATTTTTGATCCAGGGTTTCATAGAGAGGGTTTGCTTGTGGGCCTCAAAGATAAAAGGAATTTCTTAGCCCGTAGTTGGGAGTCTGTAGTCTGTCTTAAGGATGATAGCTGCAAGCAAAAATAAGCAAGGATTCATGCTTAAGTGAATTCCTCAAAGTCCCAAGAATCAGCGTTTAATTATATGATAATTCATAAACTGTTTGTTTTAAAACATAGTCTAAAGTGATATTCGTCAACTAGCTTTTGAAAGCATTTACATTATTTAATCGCTTGAGTTATTCAACAAAAAACCTGAGCACGCACAAAAAAGGCTAAACACATATGAAAATTGAATCGTTTAATGAAAAATTAGATTTTAACGACAACAGAATTGTCACGAAAGTGCTTTTAGAATCTTCATTTTCAAAAGAGATCAGAATCTTGCTAAAGCAGGGGCAAATTATGAAAGAACATAAGGCTCCTTATCCAATCATAGTCCATGTTTTGGAGGGTGAAATCAATTTTGGCGTTCAAGGGGATGAACATCTATTAAAAGCAGGTGACATTATCACTTTGACTGCTAATATAGCTCACGATTTAGCAGCTCTAAGAGACAGTATTATTCGTTTAACACTTTCGAAACTTGATAAAACTGAACGTATAGAGAAAGTTGTTACGGGCTAACTACTTCATTGAGGCTCCAATCATAAGTAATATATGCTGTCGGTGTATCGCTCTTGTAAGGATGCTGAGCATATTGATTGATATACTCTCGCAAGGACTGTTTTTTGACGAAGTCTTTTTCGTACCATTGAAAAATCTGTGATAGTTCAGCCTTGTCTGCCTTGATGCGATTTTTCTTGGGATCATTGACAAAGTCTTGTGCCTGATCTTCGAGCTGACTTTCTATCTCGTCGCCAATAAATGCCTCGTTCCGCAAGCGGGGACAAGAAAAAGAAGCGCAATTGATGGCAAAGTGGATGCGTGGCTCATCAAAGTGCACTCGCAAGATTTGATGCTCGATGATATTGAGTGTCATTTTGAGTCCTCCGATTTCAAAAAAGCGCAAATCCCAAGCCGAGTTGACAAAAGGCAATTGTAAACGAGGCCCTAATTTTTTGATGCTGTCGAGCGGATAGTATTGTAATACCAGATCCACGGTGAAAGCATTATAAGCGTTGATCCAATAGGCCAAGCGTTCCGATACGGACCAATACTTAGGGTTAGGGGGATTTTGTGAAAGCAAATCTAGATACTGCTTGAGTCGGGGACGATCTTGTAAAAAACCCTTATAATCGACATTAGCATCCACCAAATGTTTTTTGAGCAGCTGAGTCCAGACATCATGCGATATGGGTTTGGTGTTTTTGCTATGGCGATGAATACGCTTCAATGGCTCGCCAAAGATGAAACGCTGGATTGCGAGGTATAAATCAAGAATTTTTGCAAGCATAGTGGAAGATCAGACTATTTGAGTCGAACGATATCGCTTTGGGCGAATAGATTGCCTACCTCCATCTGTAGTGCTGGAGAAGCATAGAGCAAAGGCGGCACACTAATATCGCCTAAATAGAGCTCTCCAACCTTCTGAGCGGTGGCTTCGCTAAATAAGCCCACTTTTGGCAATGCGAGTGTCAGGGTGGCGACTGCTTGCATCACTGGCTCGTAAATTGTACCGCTCGTCAGATCAATCCCAGAAGGTGTATCAAGCGATAAAGTCGGAGCGTTTTGGGCATTGGCCCAACGGATCATTTCACCCGAAGTAGCACGAGGATTGCCGCTAAGACTATAACCGATGACGCCGTCTAAGATCAAATCTACTTTTTCCGCTATTTCTGGGATTTCCGCTACGCGAACGCTCACCCCCATTCGTTGCAAGATTTCAAACTGATGTTTAGGGATTTCGCGTTCCGGCTTACGGCTCACAAATACTGTTACTTCAGCGCCCCAATTATGGAGACGACGAGCGGCGACCATCGCTCCGCCACCATTGCCTCCAGTACCGGCCAATACCACCACTTTTTTAGCAGTCGGATTGCCGCTCAGAAAGCGGTCTCTCGCTAGTATGGCGAGACAACGGCCAGCGTTTTCCATCATCTGGATGAGCAAAATGTGATAATCTTCTATCATCGCACGATCTACTTCGATCATCTGCTCGGTGGTCAATACGGGGTATTTTTGTGCAAAAGGAAACATAATTCAAGCTAGTAATTAGCCTTGCGAAATGCGAAAAAAAATGCCGTTAGAAATTAGGCAAAACCGATTCTGAAAGCTATCCGACAAATCCTTATTTGCATTACTATGATCGACTTGAAGGCTTCCGATATCAAATCCTTGCGTATTCTTTTAGTTGAAGACAACCGTATCAATCAATTGGTCGCTAGTCGTCTGCTCGAAAAGATGGGCCATACCGTAACTATTGCTGGCAACGGCCTGATTGCGGTAGAATGGATTGCCCAAAATAAAGCAGATCTTATATTTATGGATCTGCAAATGCCCGTGATGGATGGACTCACCGCCGCCAAAGAAATCCGTAAATGGGAAGCCCTCCAAAATCGTCAACCGATTCCGATCATCGCGGCAACCGCCAATACTAGCGAAGAAGATAAAAATAATGCTTTTGGGGCTGGAATGGATGATTTTCTCTCCAAACCACTCCGAGGTGAAACGCTCCGAGCCGCTATCGAACGCCAAATGTTAGCCGCTTAGTAGGCTAAATAAATAATCGTATTTTGAGAGGCTAATTCAATCTGATTTGCCTTCCATGTGTGCCTCTCGCTTATCTTTTGCTACCCTTTTTGCATTCCTACTGACGATCATATTGCTTGCTTGTCAATCCGAATCAGCTACTCAGTCTGATGAGGCACCAATGACCCAAGGCGAAAAACTAGCGCGAGTACATTGTAGCAGTTGCCACCTATTTCCTGAACCCACTAGCCTAGATCGTAAGACTTGGGAACGCTTTGTCCTTTTACGGATGGCGGCTTTTTTGGGGGTCTATCACGATGGCGTACAATATTACGACAGCCTTTTGCCACAGTGGAAGGAACCTGGCCTTGGCGGGGAGCGTGTGGTTGCTGCTGGCATATACCCTAAACAGCCCAAACTGAGTCGGGAAGACTGGGAGTCAATCCGCGATTATTATCTCAACAATGCACCTGCAAAATTAGCCCCAGCAAACACTTACCCCATCAACGCGGGCACCAATCAATTCAAAACCCATCGTCTCTTGACCGATACTGAGTATGCAGCTTATGTTCAAGCGATTGAGATAGATACCGCCCGTGGCGAACTATTGGTCTCTTTATTTCAGCAAGATGTGGTGCGGATCGATACCCAATCCAATATCTTGGCGCGCTTGGGTAGCAACAATGTGGTGACGGACATCGACCTCTCTGAGGAACGCTTGACCTTAATCGCGATGGGCAGTCGTTTTGGTTTAGACACCCCTACGGGTAACGTCCAAACGGGGCGTTCTCTGCAGGAGATAGCTAAAAGAAAAACCAGCTTGCAGCTCGACTCCCTCCAAAGACCCGTCGATGCCGCTTGGGCCGACCTCAATGGCGATGGACTTGAAGACTTGGTGTTGGCCGCTTTTGGCAACTATCTAGGAGAATTGGCTTGTTACGAGCAGCAAACCGATGGTAGTTTTGAAAAACAAGTCCTTTGGGCAGATGATGGCTGTGTCAAAATCGAAATTGCCGACTTCAACGCTGATCAACGTCCCGATATCGTCGCCTTGATGGGTAATGGCGACGAAGGCATTGATCTCTATTTGAATGAAGGTGGAGGCAAATTTCAACGAAAACGACTGCTGCGATTTCCTCCGACGCATGGCTCAACCTACTTCGAATTGGTGGACTTTGATCAAGACGGTCGCCAAGATATTCTCTACGTCAATGGCGATAATGGGGACTACCCTCCGATCCTCAAATATCATCACGGAATCAGGCTTTTTCGTCAAGGCGACAATTTGGCGTTCCGCGAAGCGTTTTATTTACCTCAGAATGGTGCTTATCGCGCCCAAGCTAGAGATTTTGATTTGGATGGCGACCTAGATATATTTTCGGTAGCTTATCATCCAGATTTTGGCAACCCTGCTGGCGAAAGCCTTGTCTATTGGGAGCAAAAAGCGACTGATGTCTTTGTAGCCAGTACTATTTCTGAAGTTGGAGATGGACGCTGGATGGTCTTCGAATCAGGTGATTTGGACCGTGATGGAGACCAAGATGTGGTCGTAGGAGCGTTTAACGCCCGAAGTCAGGAACTGCCAGATGGACTGAGCAAATATTGGGAGACGCAAAATATTCCGATACTTTGGCTGGAAAATCTGAGTAAAAATTAAACATATTGTCTTTGGCAGCGTCCAAGTAAGTAGATAGTACAAAGTAATCAGTATTAAGTACCCAGAAAAATACTCCGAATAACCCCAAAAGATGGATTTTCAACCGTCTAGATACTGTTTACTTTTGTCTAAGTACTTTTATTTTGTTAGCTGCTATCGAGTCAACCCGTTAAGATATTATGCCACGCAACGCACGATTAATTCCTTTCTTGCTACTATCCATAACGCTGGTAGCCTGTACCGAAGATCCGATTCCTCCCAAGGTGTATGAAGTGCCAATGGAGATTCAAGGCTATATCGATTTATTTGAGCAAGAGGCCGCCAATAGAGGCTTCAACATCAATATTGATAATCTGCGGGTTGAGTTTCAGGAAAATTTAAATGACGGCACAGCCGCGGGTTTGTGCAATTTTCCGATCAACGGAGAAGCACCATATATCCGCCTTGATACCACTTCGAGCAATTGGCAAAACAATCCTTGGTCGCGGGAGATATTGGTCTTTCATGAGTTAGGACATTGTATTTTGGACCGTCGCGTACACCGTGATGCTCTTTTGCCCAATGGTAATCTTGCTTCTCTGATGCGTTCTAATGGCGAACAGGTATATGGAGGGCGTCTCAATGCGTTCAAGCGTGCCTATTATTTGGATGAGCTTTTTGATCAATTGGCAGAAGCCCCAGATTGGGCCAAGGAGAAGCCGACTTATGCAGCACTAGATCCCGCTGCGCGGAACGATGTGTTTGTTGATAATTTTACGAATAACAATCAAGGCTGGCCGCTAGGCAATTCGGCTCAGAGTAGAGCTCAGATCACCGCTGGCAATCTGTTTTTTGAATCTAAATCCGCTACTAGTGCGATATTTTTGCCTAAAACGATCTCCTTCGAGCAAATGGGCAATTTTGAGATTGAGACTCGATTTCGCATCAATAAAGGAACACGTTCTGCTCTGATGGAGTGGGGCGGCACTTCGGCAGATAATTTTTATTATTATGGATTTAATCGTGAATCGGAGGTGAGTTTGGCAGGCAATTGGGCGACGGGTATCGACTTGACGCGCAGTGAAGCGGGACTTTTACCGACAGAGTACAATACATTCACGATTCGAAAAGAAGGAGAGTTATACTACTTTTTCCTCAACGAACAATTTTTTGATGTCTTTGGCTATGTAAGTTTTGATAGTGACCAGTTTGCCTTTTACATCGGCCCTGAGACAGAAATGCAGATTGATTATTTGAGAATATCTGAATTCTGATTTTTAAGGTATCTATCTACCTGTTTACGCTCTCGCTCATTGAGTTGATCATATACACGATCAAAATAGGGCTTCCCCACAAAGTATTTGATGATATCCGGGTCAGCGATATTGATGTGCTTATTGCGCAAAATACCGAGCATCATCGGAATCCAATTGTAATCATGATATAGTGGATCAACCTTTGAAAGGTTGACCGTAACTACTTTTTTTATTCGATCTCTTTCTGGGTTGGGTAAGTAAACCGCCGTAGGGGTTGGCGAATAGGCCAATTGAGGTTCTTGTTTTTTGATGATTTCTCTGATGGTAGGTTTCATT
>JBGCFA010000298.1:0-18838 GCA_045106675.1 Bacteroidia bacterium | reverse complement strand
CCCAATCCGACTTTGATATCCGTGAGGATGATAATGATGCCGTCCGTATCTCACAGATTGAACGTCTCAATCGCGTCAAATCTGAGCGTAATGAAGAATCGGCTCAAGCAGCCTTGCAAGCGATCAGTGATGCTGCCGCTTCTGGGGAAGGTAACTTATTAGGCTTAGCCGTTGAAGCCGCGAGACAAAGAGCTTCTCTCGGCGAAATCTCCGATGCGATGGAAAAGTCCTTCGGACGCTATCAACCGCCTATTCGTGCCGTATCTGGCGTATATATACAAGAATCCATGTCCACACCTGCCATAGCAAAAGCAAGACAACTCACCGATGAATTTGCCGACGTTGAAGGTCGTCGTCCCCGTATCATGGTGGCCAAAATGGGCCAAGATGGACATGATCGTGGTGCAAAGGTGATTGCCACTAGCTTTGCGGATTTAGGCTTTGATGTAGATATTGGCCCCTTGTTTCAAATCCCGGCAGAGGTAGCCCTACAAGCAGTGGAGAATGATGTGCATATCGTCGGAGTCTCTAGTCTAGCAGCAGGCCACAAAACTTTGATGCCTCAGCTCATCGCTGAACTCGAAAAACTAGATCGGGGAGATATCATGGTAGTGGCTGGTGGGGTGATCCCGCAGCAAGATTATGATTTTTTATATGAAGCAGGCGTAGGCGCGGTATTTGGCCCAGGTACAGTCATACCAGAAGCCGCGGTCAAAATTTTGGAAAGATTATTGGAAGCATAAATACATGAAGAAACTCTTAATCTGCACCGGAGGCGGTGATTGCCCCGGTCTCAATGCTGTCATCAGGGCAGTAGTCAAACGAGCTCATAATGAAGGTGGCTGGGAAGTTTATGGTAGTATCGAAGCCTTTACGGGCCTGATGATCAGTCCACAAGAGGTCGTGCGACTGGATGATCGCGCCGTAGGTGGCATCCATGTCAAAGGCGGTACGATCATCGGTACAACCAATAAAGGCGACCCATTTAATTGGCCAGTGCAGCAGGAAGACGGCAGTTGGGGATTAGAGGATCACTCAGATCGATTGGTAAATATCATCGAGGAGATGGGCTTTGATGCCGTGGTGAGTATTGGCGGCGATGGTTCGCAAAAAATCTCTCAAAAGCTTTTTGAAAAGGGCGTCAAAGTCGTTGGCGTACCCAAGACGATTGATAATGACCTTTCGGCTACGGACTATACTTTTGGCTTCCAAACGGCCGTACAAGTCGCTACAGAGAGCTTTGACAAGCTCGTCACCACTGCCGAAAGCCACAGCCGAGTGATCATCATGGAAGTAATGGGTCGCGACGCAGGCTGGATCGCTTTGCACACCGCTCTGGCGGGAGGAGCAGAGATCTGTCTCATCCCTGAAGTGCCTTACGACATCAACAAAGTATTGGAACGCATCAACTCCCGCTATCAAGAGCGAAGAGGATTTGTCAATATCGTGATGTCCGAAGGCGCAGTCGCCAAAGACGGTACTGTATTAGCCACGGATACCGGAGAACTTGGCTATGGCCATAAGCGACTGGGTGGTTGCGGCTATCGATTGGTCGATGAACTTAATGCCGTTGGTTGTGAAGCCAATATGCGCGTAACCGTGCTGGGCCACTTACAAAGAGGAGGAACGCCGATTGCTTTTGACCGCATCTTAGCCACTCAATATGGTGTCAAGGCCTTTGAAATGGTCTTGGAAGGCAAATTTGGTCGCATGGCGGCCTTTCGCAACAATACCATCATTGATGTCACATTGATTGAGGCGACGACTGATTATAACTTTGTTGATCAAGACAACTATCTCCTCCATACCGCAAGAGGTATTGGAATGAGTTTTGGAGATTAGGCTTGATTCAATGGATAGTTTATACTGTTTACCGCTTCGCGGAACGTTTTCACAAATAATAAAGCCGACAGGGTTTCGAACCCTGTCGGCTTTTTAAAAACGCAAAACTCAGCGTTCTGCGAAGCAGTAAAAAACTACTCTTTACTACCGCTAGTCAGTAATCGTAATAGATTCGATCTTATCTCCACCTGTGATAGCGTCGATCACTTCTAAGCCTTCGGTAACTTTACCAAAGCAAGTGTGATTGCGATCTAGGTGAGCCGTATTGTCGCGACTGTGGCAAACAAAAAATTGAGAACCACCAGTATTGCGACCTGCGTGAGCCATAGAAAGTACGCCACGATCATGGTGTTGATTTTCTCCTTCAAGCTCGCAATCGATTTTATAACCAGGACCACCAGCACCCGTGCCATCAGGACAACCGCCTTGGATGACAAAATTGGGGATCACACGGTGAAAAGTAAGGCCATTATAAAAACCGTCCTTGGATAGTTTCACGAAGTTTGCTACTGTATTGGGAGCATCTTTTTCAAAGAACTCCACTTTCATTGTGCCTTTTTCAGTTTTGATTTCTGCGCTTGCCATAAAATTTATTTTTGTTTGAGCGGCAAAGGTACAAATCCTCTTTGAAAAGGCCATTCGGTCTCTTTGTAAAAAAAACAGTAAGCGCGATCAACCATTTGACAACTTTGAGCGTCTAGCCAAAAAACCATTTACCATGAGATACCTCACCCTCACTATTTTGGGACTCTTATTAGGAGTAAGCTTCCTTCCTCAAACGGCAACTGCCTGTAGTATGGTCAGTTTTACTGGCACTGATGGCACTGTATGGGTCGGCAATAATGAAGACTTTCTTGATCCTAACACCTATGTCTGGACCCTGCCGAGAGAAAAAGGCAAGTTTGGAGCGGTCTATTTCGGCTTCGGTAACTTCTTCGCTCAAGGGGGCATCAATGACGCAGGGCTGGTTTTTGATGGTTTTGCCTTAGAAGAAAAAGAAATCAAAAATAACGCAGGCAAGAAAAAAATCAGTCCTGGAGAACTTGTCAATCGGATCATGCAAAACTGCGCTACTATCGCAGAGGTAAAGGAGATTGCCATTAAATATCGACTAGACTTCTTGACTAGCGCTCAACTCATGTTTGTGGACAGTTTAGGATATTCCTTGATCATCGAAGGAGATGATTGGCTTGAGAAAGGCCCAGGAGAACCGCAAATCTGCACTAACTTCTATCAATCGACCATCAATAACTTTTCAGAAATCAGCTGCCCACGTTACTTAGCAGGACACGAAACCTTGAATCAAGCCTCTCCCGAAAACATGGACAAAAACATGTGTCGTGATATCGTCGCCAGTATGCATAGCGAAGAATGGTGGGGCGGTTCTCTCTACTCCAACGTTTATGATACGCGAAACAAGCAGATCTATCTCTATCTGTTTCACAACTATGAAGAGGAGGTAGTCCTCTCCGTCGAGGAACTCTTAGCTGAGCCGATGGAACCAGTAAGATTACATACATACTTCAAACAAAAAGAAGCCCACGACCAATATGTCCAACAACATGTCGATGTGGAGACCAATATCGCCTTACTAAACTCAACGGAGGACTTGGACGTTCTGCGAACAGCAGCGACCACTCTCAGTCAGATCGAACTGACTCGCTTTTCCGCTGATGAAGCCTTAGCATCGCTTGAGGACTACAAAAAGGAAGAGGAATATGAAAAAATAATCGCTGTGGTGGAGCCATTAATCAATCTCTTTGATCTCTCATGGGAGCTACGGGCGACGCTAGCAAAGGCACATCATGAGCTAGGCAATCAGCAAGAGGCGCTGATTCACATCAACAAAGCAATCGAACTCAATCCACAGGAGCCTAAACTCAAAGAGGCATTGGAGGAAATCAAGGCCCAAGAATAAGCCACTAATAAATAGATTCCCATCGCTTAGAGACTGTTTGGGATATTGTCGTTTCGAATTCAAACGCAGCATTTTTGAGTTGAGTCAAGGCGAAAAGATTGAATTTAGCGAGCTAAAAGACAGATTTTCCAACGAAGGATCAGCCCAAAAATGCAAGCCAAATCAGGCTTTATTTAGCGAACGTTGCTTAGGCTTTACTTCTCCTTTATCCACGCAGCCTGAGCCCCAAAGCTGTGCTTAACGCTGCCACATTTCGTACTGATCCACAGTTGGAGAGATACCTAAATCCGTCATGCGTTGTATCTCTGCGGTTGCGCTAGCATCGATATTGTTGATGCGCACTTCGGATTCACCAGATAGTATTTGCCTGAGGAGGAGATTGAGGACCCCGGCCGTGCCGAACGCTTCTCCCCATTGCACGAGGCGCTTGGAGGCTCGGTGGTATATCGCAAACGCTAATAATTGTTCATGCTCCCGATACTCCCAACATTCGACAGCATCACCATAGTTTTGTGCCGTACGAGTTTGACTATCCCAAGTCCAGACAAAGGGGCTGATTTTTGGGTAGGCTTCCCAATCCGGCCTTACCGAACGCTTAATCGCCGCGTTCTGCGCAGCAGTAGTCACTGGAAAATCGCCCTTGAAGCAAGATAGTCGTCGCTCGATTTGATAGCCGTTTTTTTGATAAGCTTTGATGGCTCGTTCGTTTTGCACGATCACTTCTAGCAGCCCTTGGCGAACGCTGCGATCTTGGAGTTCCGCGAATAGCGGTGCATACATCTCTCCTACAATCCCTTGGCCTCGAAAATCTGGGATGACACCCGTACCAGCATTGTAATGACTCAGTTCCCCATCCCAATCAGCCAAAGCGATCATGATAAACCCAACTAAGCGTTCGCCGATGTAGGCGCCTCTCGAAAGCCTATAATCGACACCAGCGGCTGCCCAACGATCCTTAAGATAGGTTTCGTCCACATTAAAAGGCACGAAATAGTCAGAGAAGGCTTCATTGAAGCAAGCCGTCAAAAGCGAGAAGTCGCAGCCAGCGAGAGGTTTGATTTGCATGATGAGGGTCTATAATCCTCAAATAGCAAAAAACTTTGTAGGTAATCGAGCAAGATTTAAAAGTCCTTTTCCTCACCCTACGGCCTAACGGCTACCAGCTCAATTTGAAAGTATGCCAGTTCTCGGCGTATTCATAGGCAATATTGAGTTGGCTCACGACACAGATTTTATCGACGATGGCCAGTCCTAGGCCCAAGGATTCGGCAGATTGATTGCTTTTTTTGAAACGATGAAACAGTAAAGCAGGATCTACCTCTGGGGCGGTTCCGGTATTGCGGACGAGTAGTTCGCGTTCGCGAAGGATAATCTCAATTTTGCCTTGCTCGATATTGTGCCTAACAGCATTTTGGAGCAGATTGGTCAGCAGCATATCCAATAGATGGGAATCCATATAGAGAGGCACATCGGCTTCCAGGTCTTTGTGTAAGGTCAAATCCCTCAGGCTGATCAATTCCTGAAAATCAAAAATAAGTTGCTCTATCGTTTTGGTCAGATTAAGATCCTCACGAGCGGTAAATTCTTGGTTTTGAATTTTGGTCAAAAGCGAGAGAGAGCGCCCCATACGAGAGAGCTTATTGATCGAATTATAGGCGGCCAAGATTTGCTGCAATTGTTCTTCGGAGAGATTGGCATCTTCTAGCAATAGCTCAAGCTTACCCTTAGCGATCGCCAATGGCGTCTGCATTTCATGGGAAGCATTTTCGGTAAACTCTTTGAGATTGCGGTAGTCCTCCTGCACCTTATCGGTCATCCGCCGCAGGAAATTATTGAGTTGATTGAACTCTGAGGTAAATGAATTGGAAAATTTGACTGGACTGGGGTCTTGAATTCGAAAACGCCTAATTGTACGTAAGGTGCTATCAAAGGGCCGCAACAACCATCGGTATAAAAGTAAATTGGCAAGGACAAATACGATTACCAATACCCCAAAAACACGCGAGAGAGATTTAAAAACGCTATCTGTCAGGTCATTGGTTTCCACCACCAAATCGACTAGTTTGATATAATACTTTTGATCCAATATCTCCTTTACGACCTCCACCTTGCGAAAAGGTTCTATTTGCTTGGTAAAAGGGTGCGGTCTCAAGGTATCTACATAGACGGCTTTAATTTCGGGATGCTCAGGGCCCATAATACGGATCTGCAAATCATCATTGGTCAAGGTCTGAATCGGAGCGCCTTTTTCGATCGCGAGATAGATATCTTCGAGACGTTCTAGCAGATACCAATCCATCTCTTGATCTATTTCATCTTGTAGGGTTTGATAGATATAAATCCCGCCCAAACCAAAAGCCAGCAAGGTGATAATCAGGTACGAAAGCGTAGTTTGGGTGAGTAGCTTCATGACTTACGGGTATTGAATTTGTATCCTAAACCATAGATCGTCGTGATATAATCTTCTCCCCCTGCTTCGGTGATCTTTTTGCGGAGGTTCTTAATGTGTTGATAGACAAAATCAAAAGAATCATACAAATCCAACTGATTGCCCCAGAGATATTCGGCGATCGCTTGCTTGGTCAATACACGGTTTTTGTTCGCCATGAAGTAAAGCAGCAACTCATATTCCTTACGCGTCAAAGCAAGTTGAGCATCATTGACCAATACTTCCATCGTATCGGGTTGGATACTGATCTCATTGAAGACGATCTTATCCTGTCCATCAAAATTGCGCCTACGATAAATCGCCTTTATGCGAGCATTTAACTCTGGCAGATGAAAAGGCTTAGTCAAATAGTCGTCTGCCCCCAAATTGAGCCCCTCTAACTTATCATCGAGCGCATCTTTGGCAGAGATGATGAGCACTCCGCTTTGAGGATATTCAAATTTTACTGCTCGCAGAACGTCCAAACCATTGCCATCGGGTAGCATGATATCCAATAAAACCACATCAAAACTACTGCCGGAAAGGGCTTCAAGAGCCGCTTCGCAATCCATCGCTTGAAAGGATTGGATGCCTTCACGCCGTAAATACTGCGCTATATTGTCCGAAAGCTCCTTTTGGTCTTCTACTATGAGAATCTTCATCAGCTGCAAACTAAGGATACTTTTTGAAGAGATTTTGATCATGCAAACCATTTAGGGTCAAATGAGTATACATTGAGATTGTTTCTTTACTTTTCGGTGCAACAATT
Organism: Bacteroidia bacterium; assembly: GCA_045106675.1. GTDB lineage: Bacteria > Bacteroidota > Bacteroidia > J057 > J057 > JBCAWW01. The sequence continues at coordinate 11,881 of JBGCFA010000298.1, read as the reverse complement.
AGGCTCAAATGCAGCTACTTTTGCCCATTGATTTTCGTTTATTAGATATATGAGTGCCCAACATTCCCTTACCGAATTTCGTCATGAACTTGCCAATAGCCTCTCTCACGGCTTAGGACTGCTTTTTGGTATTATATCCATGCCAGTCTTGATCGCCATGGCCTCCGTCAATGGCAATACCGCAGGCCTAGTAGGAGCTAGTATCTTTGGTTTTAGCTTCCTGATGGTCTATACTTTTTCGACTCTCTACCACGGTTCCACCCTCTATCAAAGTAAGTATGTAGGTCGCATCAAATCATTTATGCAGATGATGGACCATATCAGCATATACTTTCTGATCGCGGGCACCTATACACCTTTCATTCTGATCTACTTCCTCAACCCGATGGGCATTACGCTCTTATCGATTCTTTGGGGTTTGACCGCAGTTGGGGTAGTGTATAAGATTTTCTTTACGGGTAAATACGAGTGGTTTTCCCTCCTACTTTATCTCGGTATGGGCTGGATGCTGGTCTTTTTTGCCGAGCCCTTTTACACTGAGTTACCAACCGCGACCTTCGTGATGGTAGCCGTAGGCGGTGTGCTTTATACTCTCGGAGTGATCTTTTTTGTCTGGGAACGCTTGCGTTATAACCATGCCATCTGGCATATATTTGTATTAGCGGCTAGCATTTGTCATTATGTAGCAGTATTGCTATCTGTTTGACAATTGACTACTCATGTTACGATTATTACTCTGCCTTTCCCTTTGGGGAACGCTTAGTTGTGCCTTTGGCCAGCAGCGCCCCAATATCCTCTTTTTGTTTAGTGATGACCAACGGGCCGATGCTTTAGGTGCTGCCGGCAATCCCTATATCCAAACGCCTAATTTGGATTCTCTGGCCAGTATAGGGACACACTTCACCCAAAACTATTGTATGGGTTCTCATCACGGGGCGGTTTGTGCGCCAAGTCGAGCCATGCTCATGTCGGGACGCTCCCTCTTCAATGTTTATGACCGCATCAATGGTCTGCCCACTTTGCCGATCAGCTTACGTGAAAATGGTTATCTCACCTTTGGCACGGGTAAATGGCACAATGAACGTGAAGCTTTTGCCGCAGGCTTTGAGCGAGGCGAAAATGTCTTTCTCGGTGGTATGAGCGATCATTATCATGTTCCAGTGCGGGATTTGAAAGCAGACGGGACTTTTACTGAGGTCCAACGTAAGGACTATTCCACCAGCCTTTTTGCTCAAAGTGCCATAGATTTTCTGGGCGATTATGGACAATCTGATCGCGAGAAGCCCTTTTTTGCTTATGTAGCCTTTACTGCGCCGCATGATCCTCGTAGTCCTTTGCCCGACTATGCCGAACGCTACGACCCATCGGGTATCCCGCTGCCAGCTGACGCGATGGAGCAACATCCATTCGACATTGGCCCAATGAAGATCAGGGACGAAGTCCTAGGCGCATGGCCACGCACCCAAAGTCAACTCAGAGCCCAAATTGCTGATTACTACGCCATGATCACCCAAGTGGATGATGAGATCGGCCGCATCTTTGCAAGCTTAAAAGCGCAAGGCTTGGACGACAATATCATCATTATCTTTAGTAGCGATCATGGTTTGGGTCTCGGTAGTCATGGCCTATTGGGCAAGCAAAATCTCTATGAATCCGGCATGCATAGCCCCCTCATCATTGCGGGGCCAAGCGTTCCCCAAGGGGTAAAAGAGGATGCTCTCGTCTATCTCTATGACCTCTTCCCTACTCTGATGGATATGCTGGAGATAAGCGTTCCCCAAGGGGTAGAAGGCAAGAGTCTCCTGCCGATCATGCAAAAGGAAAAAGAGACAGTGCGAGACTATCTATTTACGACTTATGGCACTACCCAGCGAGCCATCCGTGATGAACGCTGGAAACTGATCGCTTATCCGCGAGTGGGCATTACCCAGTTTTTTGACCTAGAAAATGATCCTTACGAACTACGATCACTAGACAAAGCGGATTATCCGCTTGAGTTTCAGCGCATGTACGCACAGCTCAAAGCTCATCAGACGGCCTATAATGATACATTGAGTCTCGACAATCCTCATCCTGCCGATCCTACATTTGATCCGACAGGCTTTCGGCGTAAAGCTGACCGCCACCAACCGATTTATAATCTGTGGCATTATTTTGCCGAACCAGCTGGAGCAGGCAGACTATTGGTTTATGAAGAGGAGATGATGGAGATATTCCCTGCGGGAACGCAAGTGGAGATGATGGCTGATACTTTTGGTTTTACGGAAGGACCCGTTTGGCATCCCGATGGATATTTACTGTTTAGCGATATCCCTAGAAATACGATCTATCGTTGGGATGCGGATGCCGGATTTAGTCCCTATTTGCAGCCATCGGGCAATAGTAATGGACTTGCTATCGACGCTAAAGGCAATCTGATTGCGGTACAGCATGGGGAGAGACAAGTCGTTCGCCTAGGCGCAAAACCTAAAGTCCTCGCTGATAAATACAAAGGCAATCGCCTCAATAGTCCCAATGACCTGACGATTCACTCCAATGGTAATCTATACTTCACTGATCCTCCTTGGGGGCTAGGCAATGGGCCAGATAAGTGGGACTTTCATCCGGATAAAGAGACTCCATTCAATGGTGTCTATCTACTCAAAGGCAAAAAACTGATCTTGCTAGATTCGACTCTGTATCGCCCCAATGGGATCGTACTTTCGCCTGACGAGCAATATCTCTACGTCGGCAACAATCAATTTCGTGAGCGTAGCCGAACGCTCAATATAGATCGCACTCGTAAAGCATGGTATCGCTATCCAGTGCTAGAAGATGGCAGCCTCGGTGAACGTGAAGAATTTCTCAAGCCGCCCAATCCTTATCTAGTCGGTAATCCTGACGGGATGAAGATGGATAAGCAGGGGTACTTTTACTGTACTGGGCCAGGTGGATTATTGGTATTTAATCCAAATGGCAAATATCTGGGTACACTGATGCTCCCTCAAATCCCCACCAATGTAGCTTGGGGAGGCGATGGATATCTGTACATCACGGCGCGTGAAGCAGTGTATCGGGTTAAATTGGACCGTTGAAATTGGCATCCTTCTAAGACGCACTGCGTTTTAAAAACGCAGTGCGTCTAGAATCTCATCAAAAAAACTCTTTAAGGCCAACATTTTTAAGCCAACGGCATCCACTTTTTAGTAAACGGTAGAGATTCCAATTTACGGATTCAACAAAACCGCTTTTCCATAACCCAATCCTTCTAAGGCATCTAACTGCGTCTCAGCATCTCCGACGATCAAATAGATCATCTGATCGGGTCGGATGTATTTGCTCGCCAATTCTTGGATGCGCTCCACTGTCATACCTTTGACGATTTCTTGGCGCTGCAACACATAGTCAGGCGACCAAGCATAATCAGCGATATTGGCGAGAATGCCTTCTTTTGCATTGAGGGTTTCGAAAGCGCGGGCATTACTTTTGAGGAGGAAGCTCTTAGTGGTTTCGAGATCAGCTTCGCTAAAGGTCGGGCCATATTGACGCAAGATCGATTGTACCAAAGCAGTCGCATCATAAGTCGCATTGCTACGAATACCGCTACTGATGGTGAAAGGACCGGGGATGCTCGTTCCTCGAAAATTTGAGCGAATGCCGTAAGTATAACCCTTGCCTTCCCGCAATTCTTGGGTCAGCTGTGAAGCAAAACTACCGCCGCCTAAGCGATAGTTCATCACTTGTAACGGGTAAAAATCTGGCGCATCAGCCGATACGGCCAAATAGCCATAGCGAATCTCCGATTGCTTGGCTCCAGGAACATCATAAAAGTAAATCTTAGAAGCGGTGATGGGTGCAGGCATTGGATATGAAGGTATTTCTACCGTTTTCGCTTCCCAATCCTTGCCTATTTTAGTGATTGCCTGATTGACCGCATTTTGCTTGACGGCACCAACGATCAAAAGATCAGCCGCAGTCGGCGAAAAATATTGATTATAGTAAGCCTGCAAGTCTGTCAAGTTGATATTAGAGACGGACTCATAATAGCCCTCGATATTTTTGGAAAGGATATTGTCTTCTCCATAAATCAAACGATAATACTCCCTCCCTGCGATACTCGAAGGTTGAGACTCTTGCTGTACGAGACGACTGAGGGTGTTTTGTTTCGCTAAAGAGAACTCTGCGGTATCCCAGCGTGGTTCCAGTAAAATCTCTTCTACCAGAGCCATCGTTGCCTTAAAATTACGTTTGAGAGTAGAGCCGCTAATTTCAATACTCTCTGAGTTTGCATTGATCTGGATGTAAGCTCCTAATTGCTCAATGGCAGCTTCAAGCTCTGCGGGCGTTTTACTCTGGGTGCCTTTGTCAAGCGTATTGGCGAGTAGATTGGCCACGCCCACTTTAGCAGGATCATCTAATAGTAAGCCACCTTTGAGTCTAAGGTTAAAGTTGACCAGCGGTAGTTCGTTATTTTCGATACCGTAGAGCTTGAGACCATTTGTGGTCTGGCCTTGCCAAACGCTAGGAGGGGTCAAACTCGGTGTAGGACCGTATGAAGGTTCAATGCTACGGTCAAAAGAGGAAGCTGAACGCTCGTATTCTATTTCGTCGGTCAAAACAAACTCTTCTTCCGCACCTGCTACGATTTTTTCTTCTACCACTTCCGCTAGCGTAGAACCTTCAATCATGAGTTCGGCTTGGCCGCGTGGCACAAAGCTGGTAGCGATATAATTTTGGCCCTTGATGTATTGATTATAAACCCGCATTACGTCCTCTCGACTTACAGCGAGTTGCTTTTCAATATCCTTTTGTAAATAACCCGGATCTCCAGCAAATATATTGTATTGCGCCAGTTGAAATGCCTTGCTCAACACACTAGACAGTCCGAAATAAAAATTGGTTTCCAAACCAGCTTTCACCCGCGCCAAATCCGCATCACTAAAGGAATCGTTCTCGAAGAGAGCAAAAGCCTCTGAGTTAGCCATCTTAACTGAGTCCAAATCAATGCCGGGATAAGCCCTAACCAATAAGCTGATCTCTCCCGCTAACTCAGAATTCTGACTATAGATATTGGCATTGGCACAGAGTTTATATTTTTCGACGTGAGTTTTGTAAAAGGCTGAAGTTTTGCCATCAGCTAACAAACTAGAGAGCACATCCAAAGCATAGCTATCTGGATGATAGCGATGTACACCAGCCCAAGTCATACCCAATTGCGGCACTCTGGCAAAGTTATCCTCATAGTAGAGATATTTATTTTGCGCTATGCTAACGGGGCGTTTCTCCATAGGAGCGATCTCTTGCCCCCGTGGGATTTCGGCAAAATATTTTTCTACCCAAGCTTTAGCCTCTGCTGGATCAAAATCGCCAGCTACCACTAGAGTCGCATTATTGGGCACATACCAACGACGGTAAAACTCCTTTACATCATCCACCGTAGCATTTTGAAGATCTTCTAAGGAACCAATTACCTGCCAATTATAAGGATGGCCATCTGGATACAAATTTTTGCCTGTTACATAGCTAGAGTGGCCATAGGGCGCATTATCAACCCGCTGGCGTTTTTCGTTTTTGACAACTTGTTTTTCTTTAGCCAGTACCGGTTCAGTAACAGTATTAATAAAGTAGCCTAGCTTATCAGCCTCAGCCCAAATCATTTTTTCTAAGGCATCCTTGGGTACAGTTTGAAAATAGTTTGTCCGATCGCGGCTGGTAGACCCATTGGCCCCAGAGCCCCCTATCCTACTACTCATTTTGTCCAATCCTCCTTTGCCAAGATTTTCAGACTCTAAAAAGAGCAAGTGTTCAAATAAATGGGCAAAGCCAGTACGGCCCGTTTTTTCGCGAGCAGAACCGACATGAAAGGTCAAAGCAACTGCAGTAACCGGGTCAGAATGATCTTCATGAAAGATCACTTCTAGTCCATTGTCTAGCTCAAACTTTTGAAAATCAATCTTAGGCCCTGTTGAGGCAGTCGGTTGTTGGCAGGCGTTACTCAATAAGAGCGCCATCACCATTGTAAATGAAAGAATGTTTTTTGCCATAGCTTTAAAAAAGTCTTGAAAAATACGCTTCAAATGCCACATTCTAATGGAAATTTCAAATTTGGCAGGAAAATCAGTACTCGATTTTTCTCTTTTTGGCTCATTCGCTTTTTTTATCTTTGGAGATACCCCCAAAGTAAACCCTATGTCTCGCCGTTCTAAACAAACAGTATTTTGGTCAGTAGCAGGCTGCCTGCTAGCCCTGATGGTATTTATTTTAAGGCCCGTACCAACGACTACTACCAAAAACGCCATTACGATTTCGGGTACTGTGCAAAAGGTATTCGAGGGCGGAGATAAGGATATTGTTTTTTCTCTCCTGGAGAACGATCAAATCTATTATATCAATCGGGGGCTAGAGCAAGGCTTAGAGCTTAGCAGTTTGCAATCACAATTACTGGGTAATGAAGTGCAAATCACTTATCCTGATCATTGGACTCCTTTGGATTGGAATAGCCGCATTCATCATCTCTCCCGCCTAGAAGCAGGAAATAAGCTTATCTACGATGAGACTAATGGCCTAGTCCTCACTTCTAATTAAATTGAGAACCCAAGCTATCGTTTGTCGTAAGTAGAGGTCTGTGATTTCAACACGCTACTAATGCATACATTTCAACTTACTACTGAGCGGCTAGGGCTACGTGCTTACAAAGCCGAAGATCTAGACGCCTTTGCGGCCATGAATGCCGACCCGCTGGTGATGGAGTATTTTCCGTCGACTTTGGATAGAGAGGAATCAAAGGCACTCATGGATCGCATGAACCAACGATTAGTAGATTTTGGTTTTACGTTCTGGGCAGCAGAACTCCTAGCAACACAAGAACTTATAGGCTTTATCGGTATCGTAAGATCCGCTATGGAGACAGATTTTACCCCATGTGTTGAAATTGGTTGGCGATTAGCGTCACAATTCTGGGGCAAAGGCCTCGCAACAGAAGGCGCTAAAGAATGCTTAAGATTTGCTTTTGAAGATGAAGGCTTGCCAGAAATCTATTCATTTACCCCCAATACCAACCAGCCTTCTTATAAGCTAATGCAACGTTTAGGCATGAAACCGGCAGGTACTTTCAATCACCCATATTTTGCTGCTGAACATCGACTAAACCCTCATTTGCTTTATCACTTAAGCCGCCAAGATTGGGAGCAACGCAAAGATTAACTTACAATTTAGCTAGAGCTTTCAGTGATGATGATTATCTTTTTAAGATATTATCAATCTCCTAGTCTATGCGCCACTTCTACTTCCTGCCTCTATTGCTTTGCTTATTCGGTTTTTTTTTCGCCTGTCAAAGCCCTAGCAATCAAAACGTTCAAGAGTACGACCTTGTCATTTATGGCGGGACTTCTGCTGCCGTCATCGCTGCGGTCCAAGCAAAAAAACTAGGTAAAAGCGTAGCTATCGTTTGTCCTGAAACACATTTAGGCGGTATGACTGCAAGTGGCTTAGGTTGGACAGATGCAGGCAAGCAGCATGTCATTGGGGGCTTGAGCAAGGATTTTTATAGCCGCATCTGGCAATATTATCAACAAGATTCTCTTTGGCGCTGGGAACAAAAAGCCGCGTTCCGCAATGGCGGAAAAGGTCGGAGGGCAATGGATAGTATCAGCCAGACTATGTGGACATTTGAACCCCATATCGCTGAGGCAGTTTTTGAGGATTATGTCCGTGAGTTTGACATCCCGGTATTTAGAGACCATTGGCTTGACCGAAAAAAGAAACTAGGTCTAGAGGGAGGCAAAATCACTGAGATAAGAACGCTCAATGGCAAAACCTTCCAAGGCAAGATGTTCATGGATGCAACTTATGAAGGTGATTTGATGGCCTTGGCTGGCGTTAGTTATGCAGTAGGTCGCGAAAGCAATGGTGTTTATAACGAGACCATCAACGGTATTCAAACCCTCAAAGCCGTTAGTCATCAATTTCCAGATAGTATTGATCCTTTTCTGATAAAAGGTGATCCCGAAAGCGGACTATTAGCTCGCGTTCGAGAGGGTGCTGCTCCAAGTCCCGAGGGAGGTGGCGATGATCGTATCCAAGCTTATTGTTATCGGCTTTGCCTAACGCAAGAACCCGAAAACAGAATTGCATTTCCCCGCCCAGAAGCATACGACAGCACACAATACGAATTGATCCTCAGAGTCTTAGCTAGTGGTTGGCGGCAGGTATTTAGGAAATTTGATCCTATCCCCAATCGCAAAACTGACACCAACAATCACGGTCCTTTTAGTACAGACAATATTGGTCGTAATTACCAGTATCCAGAGGCCAGCTACGCTGAACGCCAAAACATTTTAGCAGAACACAAAACTTATGAATTGGGATGGTTTTATTTCCTTGCCAATGACACAAGAGTGCCTGCTGACGTTCGCGAAGCGATGGCAAAATGGGGACTCGCCAAAGATGAATTTGTAGACAATCAAAATTGGCCTCATCAAATCTACGTTCGCGAAGCGAGACGGATGGTCGGTCAAACCGTAGTCAATGAAAACCACCTCAGACGCAATACTCCTACCCTAGCCTCAGTCGGGATGGGTTCTTACAATATGGACTCGCACAATGTGCAACGCTATGTCGATGCCAATGGCTTTGTCAAAAATGAAGGCGATCTCCAGATCAATCCAGGCGGCCCCTACCCTATCGACTATGGCGCCATTGTTCCCCAAAAAGAGGAATGTCAAAATCTTCTCGTTCCCGTCTGTGTTTCGGCCTCACACATCGCTTATGGTTCGATCAGGATGGAGCCTGTATTTATGATTTTGGGACAATCTGCTGCCACCGCGGCCTGCATGGCCATAGACCAAAACATCGCGCTACAAGACCTCAGTTATGAGAGCCTTAGTACCAAATTATTGGAGGATGGGCAAGTGCTCGAAGTTGAAAAAAAATAATAGATTAGCCTGCCCTCTCACTCGGAAATTATTGCTTGATGATTTTAGCCGTTGAGCCGTCTATTTTGAGTAGGTAGACCCCCGCGGGGAACGCTGCTATATCTATTTCGGCCCCTTTTCCAATAAGCAATGTATCCCCTTCTAGATTTAGGAGAGTATATTGATAGGAACTCTCCGAGCCTTCTAGGTGTAATAATTGTTGACTAGGGTTTGGGAAAATTTTGATCTCTAATGGAGATTCAAATCCTTTTTCAATCGACACAGTTGAAACGGCATTGAGAATCTCCATCGGGTTTTCCGTTTGTAGAAATTGATTGCTAGGATTAGCGATCGCATTGATCCATCGACCCATGATTGCCGTATCTGCTTCGACTCTCGTATCGCCCCAATAACCCGAGCCATAATTGGAAGCTGGTCCCCAAGTAAATTGACTGTCCCAATTGGCGTTGATATAGGAAATAGCGCGTACCTCATCATTAGTAGCCATGAAATTGAGAATGGGTTCAAACCATTCTTGATAGATTTCAATAGCAGTTTTAGCGACACAGCCTGTTGCCGCATTGCCATCATAGATACTACTAATATTACAATTGGTGCCAGCACTGAGATCATAGCCTTGTGGGGCAGCCTCTGCGATCATTATAGGCTTATTTTTGCTTTGAGCAAAACTCAACAATTCATTCACCAATATAAGCTGAGTGGCTGGGGTGATTGACCCAAGGGTTGGATTTTCATTGGGCTTGAGAAACCAAGAGAGTCCCATCCAATCTACATATTGATCCCCCGGATAATAATTAGCTAAATTTTCTTGTCCTCCATCTATAATATCGTCGATGGGTGAAGTACAGGATTGCCAAACAAATTCGACATTATCTCGATTGAGCGCAGGCCTCATTTGTTCGACGATCCGTTGAAAAGCACCTTTATACTTAGCGGCATTATAGCCATTCCAGCTGCCATCAAACTCATATCCGATCCGGAGATAAAAGATGTTGTTGGGAAACTGATTGAAGAAGCTTGTCAACTTGGCGATCTTGCTGTCATGATCTCCGTTGATGATTTTTTGCAGGCCGTCCTGACCAAAAAACTGATCCTCAACGATGCTCAAACCGATGTTGATAAGAGGTGAGCGTTCGGCTGCAGCCCAAAGGTTAAGGTCTCCCGCCCCCCAATTGGTCATATTAGTGTTTTCAACGCCGCTATTGTCCATGTCAAGCGCACCAAAATGGATTTCACGACTGGCATCGATATAGATATAGGATTCCTCCAAGCCATAAAAAAACAGATAACTCGTCTCACCATGCCCCGGATGACAGCCCACACAATCATTGCGATAATCAGCGACCGAATTCAAATCCTGACCAATGAAAAGTAACTTCTCATTAGAAACGGGATAATGCTGGGCTTCAATCTGCCCACACATCAGGCCAAAAAACAGGGTAAGACAAACCAAACGGCTGTATTGGGTGGTGGAATTAGACATATTTTTTGGGGAGGAATTTAAACGTTAAGCTCTATTGTCAATACGACCATAAGATAATTTGATTGCTGATAGCTTCAAAGAGGATTCACCAACAAAAGGAAAAAAGAAGTCGTAAATTACTGATTATATAAGATTTATGAGTAGTACCCACCTCACAACGCAAGAAAAAGAAACGATCATTGCTCTTTATGGCAAATCGTTAGAAAATTTAAACTCAGAAGAATTTGAAAAAATTCACAAGGGATTAAGAGCCAAGTTTCATCCCGATAAGTTTGAGCAGTATGACGACGAGATCGTCCGAGAAATGGCCAAAGAGAAGTTCCAAATCTTAGAAGGTTTGGGCGCCAAGGTCAGGGCTCATTTCCAGGCCGGTGGGGGTCAAGTAGTAATAGACGATGCGTTCGGCGAGGCCGCTGTCTTTGCCTACGACAATATGAAAATAGAGATCCTTACGCGTAACAAGGATCTCAAATACCATCTATTTGGTAGCCGATTACGTTGGCTAGAACAAGGCGAACGCTTCAAGGTTCCCAAAACAGGTGCTTATCTGGTCGTAGAAGCGGCACATCGAGGGATGAGTATTGGTTTTACAGAGTCCATCAAAATCTACCTCACCTTTGGGCCAGAAGATGACCTTTCGGAGATTGCAGTTTGGCTGTATGAGCGCTTGGAGGGACAGGCAGAAGCCCTGATCATCGAAGGAAAACGCCTCAATGTCAGTCTCAACGATATGCTGGGTGTGATGCGCAATAAGTCCTTTTTGAGGTTGGAGGAGTGATTATTTAAAATTGCCTGCGGTCAGGATTAGCGCAGTATTGATTTTTGACCTCCTCATTTCTAAAATTCCAATCCGGGTTTTGGGTAGCAATTAATGCCTCTTTTTTCTCTCTGCGATAACGCTTTATTTGGTTCTCTCTTTTGTAAGCAATATCTCTCTCGAGATACACTTCGAAGTACAATAGTTTGGTACAATTGTATCTGTGCGTGAAGGCTTTTGAATTTTCATAGGCTACATGATGCTCTGCGAGTCTTGAAACTATATCATTGGTACAGCCTAGGTAGAGGATCGTTTTGTAATAATTGCAAAGAATATAGACGAAATATTGTCTGACATACATGATTTTTTCGCTAGAATAAGCCTCCCATCCAAATATCGCAATGGATTTTAAGTTAGTGGCTGCTTCGATTAAGCAAGCGGTATCAACTCCCGCTGCGCGGAACGCGCCTTCGAACGAGCGAAGCGAGGAGAAGTCTCAGATTTGACAAAGTGAAGTCTCAGACTTGGCCAAGTCGAAATTATCCAATCTTCGATTCGAGCCATTTTTTCCAATCTTCGATTCAACCTGTCTTAGATTTCTCCTCGCGGAGCTCGTTCGAAATGACCCGTTCCACGGGGAGAAGCATCAGGGTCCAGACCAGTTGACCGGCGACAAAAAAGAATCCAATCTCTGGAGAGAAATAAGTATAGCCAACAGCGATCCCTAAT
>JBGCFA010000297.1:0-10211 GCA_045106675.1 Bacteroidia bacterium | reverse complement strand
CCTTTTAGTCTCCAGCTCAATAGCCAGCGATATTGGTTTTTTAGCACAAATGGGGACCGATATGAAACAAGGCTAAAGGGTATTAGTGCTGAATATTGGTGGCGCACAAGTGGAAAGCTAGGCTGGGGCAATCGTCTCGGTATTAGCTATGCTGATTATCTCGGAAGAGGTGTCCCATCAGCGGAGGCGGGTGGTCAATGGTTAGTCGAAGCAGAGCAAAATGCCTATTGGCGATTTCATGAGAGAAGTCCTCTTTTGCCCTATGCTGGACTTGGTTTTGTTAGCGGGAAAGTGGTAGAGCAAGATTTCGAGCGATTGGGCAATCGGGATTTTGCGCGCAGAAATATTTTCCGGCCTTATGTTCGGATTGGCGCAAAGCTATATCGTCCTCAGCATCGTCTGTATTTTGATATTTCGATTACGAGTTTCCCGGCAGCTCAAATGGGATTGGGCGTTCGGCTCGGCCGCTAAGCCGTATTTGTAATATGCTAGGGGGAGAAGGTTGAAGTTCCCCGCTAAAAAAGCTATATTAATATATATGGGGCTGAGACGTAGATAAGTACGTCCCAGCCCTTTTTTTAATAACAGATAGCCGCCAATTATGAACTCAAAACGCATCATTTTCTTAGGGGCATTTCTTTTTACCCTCAGTTTGTTGCCTGCTCAGCGCTTGCAACAAGGTCTGAGCATTGGGCTACCAAATTTAGTGAGAATCCCTTATGGAAAGGTATCCTACAATATCAAATCCTCCGGCTCCAAGTGGTCGGATGATGTCTTTCAGCTGGTCCCGGGTTATATGCTTACGTATCATTTTGATAGCGATGCTAAGGATCAGTGGTTTATCAAACATACTGCTTATGCGGCGGGCCATTGGCGGGTCTATAGTCGAGCAACAATACCTTGGGATTTTCCGGAGTTTTTTATTCGTTTCGGCGCTGGCCGAACGCATTATCTCCCCTTTGCTCCTTCCTTACAATGGCAGTGGGAGATCGGTGGCTACAAAGGTCGAATGTGGCGAGACGTTATCAATTTAGATGGTAGCGCCAGACCAAACTCAGGAGTCGATTGGCGTGAAGTTTTGCCCTACTGCAATCTGAGTTTACAGACAACCACCTTCGGTGAACGCTTGACTGTCGGAGCCGGATTTGACATTATGCTGCATGATAATTTCGTAAGTTTAAGGGATGATCTGATGTTGACGACCTATGCCAGTTGGTCCTTGCAGCGCCGTGAAGAGATGCCCAAAAAGAAAGCCGAGCCGCTACTCGAGAGCCAAGCGCCTGTTAGTCTCCAGTTCAATAGCCAACAATATTTCTTTTTTGGTCCGACAGAGGGACGATATGACTCAAGGTTTAGGGGGATTAGTGTTGAATATTGGTGGCGCACCCATACAAACATCGGTTTGGGCAATCGGCTTGGTATTAACTATTCGTACAATGCTGGAAGAGGTGTCACTTCGGTGGAGATGGGCAACCAATGGCTATTCGAAGCAGAGCAAAATCTCTATTGGCGATTTCATGAGCGGAGTCCTATTTTACCTTATGCTGGCTTAGGGCTAGTGGGAGGGCTGGTAGTGGAGCAGGATTTTGAGAGATTGGTCAATCTAGGTTTTGCACGCAGAAAGATTTTTCGTCCTTATGTCCGGATTGGGGCAAAGTTATACCTTCCTAAGGATCGTATATTTTTTGATATTTCTGTCACGAGTTTCCCAACAGTTCAAATGGGACTGGGCGTTCGGCTCGGCCGCTAAAAGCAATCTCCCCAACGTCTGCGCAACTCAATGCGTTTATAAGATTAGATACCCATGAACAAAGTCTACCATCAAGTAGGTAGACCTCATCTCTAATCACACAAGCTCGAAAATGAAGCACAAAGCCATCCTACTTTTTCTTTTTGTAAGCATCGGTTTTTCCAGTCTATCTGGTCAAAGCAGCACGCGAGGGATCAGTATTGGGATACCGGGTTTGGTAAACTATGCCCCTTTTTATGGGCCGTATAAACCTAGAGCTACGATAGGAGAAAAGCTGCGAAACAAAATTAGCGGCAATATTGGCTATGTCTTCAGCTATCACTTCAAGGCTCGTAATGGGCGGCAGTGGTTTTTGACTCAACAATCTACTTGGCGGCCTTATCGCAACACTACTTTATATCCTGAGGCAGGGGTGTTGTGGCGTCCTACTTTTCGTCTTGGCGGTGGTAAAAGGATATACTTTTTTGATCATCCTAAGTGGCATTTTGCTTGGGAGTTGGGAGCAGATGTGGGCAAACGCTGGAGCTTTACTCGTCGTACGCCATATCAATTTGACTCTCCTTTAAGACCTTACTTCGGTCTCCATGTGCAGACAAACTTTATTGGCGAGCATATAAGTCTTGGAGTAAGTTTTGAGTCGCGCATTCTAGCTGTTAGAGCCGTCCCATTTTTTAATCTCAATGCTTCATATAGCATACTGCCTGCTGAAAAAAGTCAAGAGCCTTGGAAAAAGTTTTTGTCTGACCAGTCCGCTAGACTGAATATTCAGTATGGCATTGGGCTCTATTTGCAGGAACTCATTGAAGGCACTAGTGGATTAGGGAATTATTATGGAGTAACTGCCGAGTATTGGTGGAGGCAAAAGGAGAATCTAAGAATGGGGATAAATCTAGGCCTTGGCTATGGATATCAAGAATCTATATTTATTTCAGACCCGGCTTATTATTCGGATTTGTTTTTAGTCAGTGTGGGACATAATTATTATTGGCGCCTGAACTCAGAGTCTTTATTCTTGCCCTATGTTGGCGCAAAATTTTATGTGGGATTTAGGCGATCTAAATCGACTGATGAAATACTGACAGAAGCGCTTGCCCCACTATTGAGAACAGGGATTCGGATTGCAAAGCCTCATCATCGCTGCTTTTTTGAGTTAGGAATCAACAGTACAGTGGGAGTGGAATTAGGACTTGGATTCAAACTCAATACAGTGAGAAGGTCTACAATCAATGACTAAATCGGCTTAGAGTTTACAGCTTTATCCCTTCGGGGAACGCTGGTATTTAGAATATGATCTGCAGTCAAGTTTACAGATGGACTTTCGAATAGGCCGGACCTATCGTAGGGGCGATTTGGTTTGACTGAGGATCAACGAATCATCTTGAAAACACATAATGCAACCCAACTCAAACGACTTTAGAATCTTTCTATTTTCACTGCTGATTTTTGTAGGGCTAAGTCCGCTTATGATGGCTCAATCGGGTATGCCCGGACGTTTGCAGTTTGATTTTAGACATTCCGAATCACTTAGCTTTGAACATAAATTCCAGCATACAGGTATCGGGATAGAGTATATTTATATTGATCGGGAAAGATGGCAATTAGGCGCTCGTTTTGGTGCTTCGTTTAAATACCGAACAGACTTCCCCGAGGATTTTATTTCCCATTGGCTGGGATTCGATATAAGCTCCTACCAGCGTATAGGGGAAAATTGGAGGTGGTTAGGAGGAATTGGTTTTTCTACCGGACTCCAGCCGGAAATAGTAACCCACAATCGGAGTGCCTACTATGACCTTGTGAGAGCAAGCTGGCCTTATGTAGTCTTAGGGGTTAAAAGAGATTTCGCCGACCACAGATTCTTTATCCAATTGCAAAGTAGAGCGATTCCTTATCCAGATATAGAAGTGTTGAGATCTAGTCAAGTAGATTTAGCCATTGGCGTTCGGCTCGGCCGAACTACTCAACCGTGATCAATAAGTCTCCTGGCTCAGTCATCTCGCCAATCGGCTGAAGTTCCATACCTAAACCGGTTGTCAAAGCGATAAACTCTTTGTCATAGCCTGGCATCACAGCAATCAATAAACCGCCGCTGGTCTGTGGGTCGCAAAGAATGGCCTTTTGATAATCATCTAGCTCGCTGAGCTTATGGCCATAGCTTTCATAATTGCGATTGGTGCCACCTGGAATACAGCCTTGCTCGATATAATGATCGATATGTGGCAGCTTGGGAACATTGCTCAAGGTGATCTTTGCACTGGTCTTGCTAGCCTCACACATTTCAGCAAGATGTCCGAGTAGACCAAAACCGGTTACATCGGTCATGGACTTAACATAGGCATATTTTGCAAATGTCTCTCCCAACTTATTGAGTTGGATCATGCTATCTCTCGCGATATCTTGATGCTCGGCTTGGAGCTTTTCTTGCTTTTGCGCGGTACTGAGGATACCAACGCCAAGAGGCTTGGTGAGAAATAATTTACCTCCTGCGACTGCACCTCCATTTTTGCGGATGTTAGCGACATTTACCCTTCCGGTAACGGCTAGTCCAAAAATAGGCTCTGGACTATCTATACTATGTCCTCCGGCAAGTGGGATGCCTACTTCGGCACAGATGGCTCTACTGCCCTCAAGCACTTGCTGGGCTACTTCAGGTGGCAATTTGTCTACAGGCCAGCCCAAAATGGCAATGGCCATCATTGGGCTACCGCCCATCGCATACACATCACTGATTGCATTGACCGAAGCGATACGACCAAAATCAAAAGCGTCATCTACGATTGGCATGAAAAAATCCGTGGTGCTAATAATCGCAGTACCATCTCCCAAATCATAGACGGCTGCATCGTCTCGAGTATCGTTGCCCACTAACAAGTCTGGGTTTGCTAGTAGATGTTGAGAAGTCTGTAGAATACGATCTAAGACCTTGGGTGAAATTTTACAACCGCAGCCAGCTCCATGACTATACTGAGTCAGCCTAATCGAATCGGAATTTTTCATTCAGTGGTTTTCTGTGTATCGTTTTGCTTGAGCAACAATTGTGCTGTTTGTGCTGGGTTATCAGTTTTTAGACTTAAATGATACTTTTGCACTTTATCTTTTCTGGCTAAGCCATGGCTATAGGCCTTGTCGTAATACGCTAATGATAAGGCTACTACCTTTTGGGGATCGTCGGCTTCTACCCCATCAATTGCGTCTTGATAATTTTTGCCGCCTAGTCGTTTTTTGATTCTAAGCAAAGCTGCGTTTACGGCTAGCTTTGGATAACTGCCATATTCTTTGATCAATCGCTCTGTCCGCAAATCATAGGGCAAGTCTAGAATATAGACCGGAGCGACTTTCATTTGTTCCCAAAGCGGTGTAGGCACATAAACTCTACCGATCGCATGACTTTCGTCTTCAATCCAAAGCGGCTTGCTAGGATCGTAATGGCGCATTATCTCGTGGCAGTCGTTTTCAAATTGCTCCACACTTGGTTGTTCGGCGCAGCCGAGTCCCCCAAAAGTAGAGCCGCGATGATTAGCCAAACCTTCTAGATCCAAGACTTGTGCTCCTGCTTCACGTAGAGAGTGCAAAATATCGGTTTTACCTGTACCAGTGCTCCCGCCAATAATTTTGATATTCCATTTTTGGCCAAAGCAAGCATGTACATCATGGCGATAAGCTTTATAGCCACCTTCGAGGGTTGAAACGCGAAAGCCAGCCATCTGCCAGAGTAGCCCCATACTTTGGCTACGCATGCCTCCTCGCCAACAATGTACCAGTACCTCCTTAGTTTGGCTCTGATTTTGTAGTTCTCTGACAAACTGGCCCAGTTTAGGGCCAACGATATCCAAACCACTAAGGAGCGCATTGTTGCGACCTTTTCGTTTGTATAAGGTGCCGACTAAGGCACGCTCGTTGTCATCAAATAGGGGTATGTTGATGGCGCCAGGGATATGTCCTTTCTCAAATTCTTGAGGGGACCTGACGTCAATCAAGGTATTGTCTCCTTGCCAGTGAGCTGGTAGGAACTGTGCTATGGGTAGCGTTTGTATCAAATAAATAAACCGTCCTTTATGCACGCTCAAGTTACGAATAAAGCAGAGGATATTTAGGTATCGTATAAAAGATCACTAAATAAACGTACCTTTGCCGGATCATTATCCACTTCCTGGCAGCAACAATGCCCCTAGAAATTGGCGGGAGGTGCAGTGGGAACGCATATATATGTCAACATTTGAAAGTTTAGGGCTCGACGAAGATATCGTCTCAGCCATCACCAAATTGGGATTTGAAACACCAACTCCCATTCAAACCCAAGCCATCCCCCAAATTCTAGAGCATCAGCAGGACTTGATTGCTCTCGCTCAAACGGGTACCGGAAAGACGGCTGCATTTGGCCTACCTATCGTACAGATGGTAGATGAGAAAACTCAAGTACCGCAAGCTATAGTACTGAGTCCGACTCGTGAATTGGCGATTCAAATCACCAAGGATCTCAAGTCATTTGCCAAAAACAAAGGAAGATTGCCCATTATGGCTGTCTATGGCGGTACGCCGATCTATAATCAGATCAAATCGCTTAGACAAGGAGTGGCGATTGTCGCTGGTACGCCTGGGCGAATCTTGGATTTGATCAATCGTGGTGTACTTGATCTCTCGCAGATCAAATACGTGGTACTCGATGAGGCCGATGAAATGCTCAATATGGGCTTTCAACAGGATTTGGATTCTATCTTGGAAGCGGCTCCGGCCGAACGCCAGACTTTATTGTTTTCAGCAACGATGGCTCCGCAAGTATCGCGTATCGCCAATCGTTATATGAAAAATCCGGCAGAAATCACTGTCGGTAGCAAAAACGCTGGCGCTACAAAAGTAGAACATCATTTTTATCAAGTTTCCGCAAGAGATCGCTATGAAGCGCTCCGCCGGATTTTGACAAGCATAGATGAGTTTTACGGTATCGTTTTCTGTCGAACTCGTAGGGATACTAATAATGTCGCACGCAAACTTAATGGCGATGGCTTTCAGGCTGTGGCGATTTCAGGCGATCTTTCGCAAGCACAACGCGATAATGTGATGTATCGCTTTCGCGAACGCCAAGAAAGTATCCTCGTAGCCACCGACGTAGCCGCTCGCGGTTTGGATGTCAATGATTTGACACACGTTATCAATTACGAACTACCTGACGATCCTGAAGTATATATCCACCGTAGTGGTCGTACCGGTCGTGCCGGTAAAGAAGGAATTTCTATTGCGATTATACATAGTCGTGAAAGCCGTAAAATTCATACCCTAGAGCGTATGTCCGGTAAGACCTTTATCAAAGGAACTGTACCTACTGGAGATTCGATCATCGGCATGAAACTACAATCTACCGTTCGCTCGATTCGCGAAATGGATTATCATCCGGCTCAGTTAGAGCAATATCTAAACGAAATCCAGGCTGGACTCGCCGATCTTGATCGGGAAGAGCTAATCAAACGCTTTTTGTACCGCGAACTCAAAGGTCTGCTTTATACCTATCAAGGTGCTCCAGACCTTAACGTGAGCAGCCCTCGTCGTGATGATCGCCGAGACCGAGACAGAGGTGGTGATCGTCGTGATCGCGATCGTGGTGGACGTGAGGGAGGAAGAACAGAAAGTCGAAGAGGCAGTAGCAAAGTTAGCCGCTTTAGTATCAATGTAGGTGCTAAGCAGGAACTCAATGTCAATCGCTTACTCAGTTTGATCAATCAAAATGTACGTGATCGCCAGATGCGGATTGGTAAAATTACCATCCTCAAAAAGCTATCGTACTTCGAGGTTGATGACCGGTATAGTGACATGATCAATAATTCGTTTAAAAACGCACATTATGATGGTACGCCGATAGAGGTGTCTCAAGTTGCTCCTGATCAACCTATCTTTGATAGGAAGGGTGGTGACAGCGAAGATGCCAAAACGCGTAAAAACCGTAAGCGTCGCCAAAAAAAGAAGCGTTAGCCATAGGTAACCTTATTTAAGGCCAAGCCGTAGCAATTTTACATGATCGAACGCCAAACTATATCTAAAGAAGGTGAAATGGAGCGTGCCATCCTCGTAGGGGTGTGCACGAGACAGATGGAATTTGAACAAGCCAAAGACTATCTCGATGAACTGGCTTTCCTTGCGGAAACTGCCGGAGCACGCGCGGTACGCTCTTTTATCCAAAAGCTTGACAAACCTGTCAATGCCACTTACGTTGGTTCTGGTAAGTTAGAAGAGATTAGACTGGCGGTCGAGCAGGAAGATGCGAATCTCGTCATATTTGACGATGATCTCTCCCCTTCTCAGATTCGTAATCTTGACGAAGCACTAGAAGTGAAAGTTTTGGATCGTTCTTCTTTGATCCTATATATATTTTCTGAACGAGCCCAGACGGCGCAGGCCCGTACACAAGTTGACCTCGCCCAATACCAATATCTTCTCCCTCGTTTGAGTGGGATGTGGACTCACCTTTCGCGTCAAAAAGGGGGTATCGGTCTCAAAGGTGCTGGTGAAAAAGAAATTGAAACTGACCGAAGGATTATTCGGGATAAGATAGCGCGCCTGCAAAAAGATCTCGTCAAGATCGACTTACAAGAGCAAACCCGTCGCAAAAATCGCTCGGAATTTGTACGGATCGCGCTCATCGGTTATACCAATGTCGGTAAGTCAACCTTGATGAATCGACTCGCTAAGTCGGAGGTTCTCGAAGAAAATAAACTCTTCGCTACACTCGATACTACTGTGCGCAAAGTCTCCCTGAAAGGCATTCCTTTCCTGCTTTCTGATACAGTTGGGTTTATCCGCAAATTGCCGCACCATCTCGTCGAATGTTTTAAGAGCACACTCGCAGAGTCGCGAGAGTCTAACCTCTTATTGCATGTTGTAGATGCGTCTCACCCTCACCTCGAAGAGCAAATCGAAGTCGTCAAGCAGACTTTGGAGGACATGAAGTTGCAGGAACGTCCAATGATTACCGTTTTCAACAAAGTCGATATGTTGGAACCAGAGGTTTTGGAGCAATTGCGTAGTTCATGGCATGCAGATCAAAATGCGCCCGCAGTATTTATTTCAGCGGCTAAAAACCTACATATAGAGGATTTGCGAGAGCTCATTATCCAAGAACTCGTCAAAGGCTATACTGCCAAATCTTACAACGGGCAGATGCACCACTTTCTGATTCAACACCAATATTATCAGATGACAGAAGAGGATATTGAGGGATAAAGTTTATTTTAGTCTGAGAATACAATCATTTTTAGACTACTCTACTCCTCATGCAAATTCCTGCTGAACTCAATCCGCACCAACGTATCCTAATGGGGCCTGGACCTAGTGATGTCCACCCACGCGTACTCAAAGCTATGGCCACTCCCTTGATTGGCCATTTGGACCCTGATTTTGTCGCTATTATGGACGATGTCAAGCGCATGGTCCAACATACCTTCCAAACCCAAAACGAACTCAGCTTTGTGGTTTCTGCACCCGGTTCGGCAGGCATGGAAACTTGTCTGGTCAATCTACTGGAGCCCGGCGATGAAGCGATTATCTGTATTCACGGCGTTTTTGGTGGACGTATGGCTGACATTGCAGAGCGTTGTGGCGCTCGAGTTACTAGGGTAGAGTCCCCTTGGGGAACGCCCATATCCCCCGATCAAGTCAAAACTGCCTTGGCTTCGGTCGCGAATCCCAAACTACTAGCCATCGTCCATGCCGAAACTTCTACTGGAGTCCTCCAACCTCTCGAAGAGATCAGTCAAATGGTCCATGATGCTGGGGCTTTATTTGTCGTAGATGCAGTAACTTCCTATTGTGGTACCCAGCTCAAAGTAGACGAATGGGGCATCGATGCAATCTATACGGGTACCCAAAAATGTCTGAGTGCGCCTCCCGGACTTTCTCCTGTGTCCTTTAGCTCTCGTGCTGTTGAGGTCTTGGACAATCGTAAAACCAAAGTCCAGAGTTGGTTTCTTGATCTGACATTGGTCAAAAACTATTGGGCGGGTGCCAAGCGCGCCTATCATCATACGGCTCCTGTATCTGCTGTTTATGGCTTAAGAGAGGCCTATCGGATCGTATTAGAAGAAGGGCTCGAAGCGCGCTTCGCTCGGCATCAACGCAATCATGAGTTATTGCGAGATGGTTTAGAAGCGATGGGGTTTACGTTTTTGGTGGATACTGCTTATCGCTTACCGATGCTCAATGCTGTCAATATCCCAGTTGGGATTGATGAAGCTGCCATACGCTCACGCTTACTACACGAATATAATATTGAAGTGGGTTCTGGACTAGGCGCCTTTGCGGGTAAAATCTGGCGCATCGGCCTCATGGGCGAAAGCTCTACGCCTAATCATGTCAATGTATTGCTCTCTGCTCTTCGTGATCTAATGTAAGTAGCCTGGCTATATTATAGATCAAATTCGTTCCTCCCCCTGCCCCCTCCAAAGGGGGATATCCCCCTTTGGAGGGGGCAGGGGGA
>JBGCFA010000296.1:0-18422 GCA_045106675.1 Bacteroidia bacterium | reverse complement strand
CTGCGTTAGACCAAGAGCGGCATTATCTACGTTATAAGGTTAAAGTTTTTTATCTTTGAATGTTTAAAGAAGCATAATATGAAGGCATTCGCATTAATCAGTATCCTTTTTTCTTGGGCTTTACCTGCTTCGCAGAACGCGGACTTAGCTCCAGCGGTAGACATCTGCGATCTCTATGGAGCCGTTTACGTAGAGTCTGTGGCAGCTTTTGCCGACCATCGAGTGTTTTTAGAGGATACAGAAGGTTTTGCCGATTTGGTGATTTATAAAGAAGATAGCGAAGCTTTTGCCAACGAAAGAGGACATTGGTATATCACCAATGTTAAGGCATTTGCAGACTTCACTATCTATGTAGAGGAAGTAAAGGGATTTGCGGATTTTTCCATCGCTTATACCGAATTTAGAACTGCCGCTGGTTGTCGGCGCTAGTCTTTCTTTTCCCCAGCACATAATTCTATTCTATCGAAAACATTTACTTTTGATGTACGCTAAGTAATGAACTGTCGATCTTGCTATTGAATTAGTTGGATCAGACGACTTTGATTAGAATGGGAGCAGAAAATTCAGATTCAACATACGTAACGCGCCAGACTTATCTCGCTTTGGACTTTAGCCTGAGCGAAGAGATAAGAGAGACGGCTATGGCTTTGCTGATGGCGCTTGGCTATGAAGGCTTTGATGAGACCGATCGTGGTTACAAAGCCTATATACCCAAAGAAGCGTTCCGCGAAGCGGCGATCCAAGAGAGTCTCGGCATCTTGGGCGCAGACAATTGGTCATATACGAGTGAAGAGATTCCCCCCACCAACTGGAATGCAGTATGGGAAAAGAGCTATTCTGCGGTCTATATAGAAAGCTTTTGTCAGATCGTTTCGAGTTTTCATGAGCAAAAAACGGACTATCCCTACACCATCTGGATTGATCCTAAGATGTCATTTGGCACGGGACATCACGCCACTACGAGATTAATGGTGCGACATTTGCAGGAATTGTCAGTGGACAGTAAGCGGGTCTTGGATATGGGCTGCGGGACAGGGATACTCGGGATCTTAGCGGCTATGATGAATGCCAAAGAAGTCATCGGTATCGACATTGATCCTTGGAGCCACGAAAACGGCCAAGAAAATATCCAACGCAATGAGGTGGAGAGTAAAATGCAGATTTTGCTAGGTGATGTGGACACGATTCCTAGTCCAGCTTATCAAGTGATTCTTGCCAATATCAATCGCCATGTATTGTTAGCAGACATTCCGCGTTATGTAGAGTGTTTGACTGATGATGGGACGCTCGTGATCAGCGGTTTTTTCCCTGCAGACGAGGCCGTAATCCTGCCAGTAGCCACTCAAGCAGGCTTACAACAAATCAGTCAAAAACAGGAGGGGGATTGGTCCTCACTCCGTTTTCAGAAAGTATAACAAAAACACCCTCCATTCAATGTACGCAATGAAGGCACGTATCGCTCTTTTTCTTTGCTTTGTAGGACTTTTGCTAGTAGGCAAACAGTCCATGGCCCAAGGGGTCAGTTTTTTTGCCACGGAACCTGCGGAATTCTACCAAGAGTTTTCGACCGTTCTCACCAATGCCAATGACGAAAAAGGTCGAGAGGCGGCGGCGATGCTGGCAAGCGTTTGGAATGATAGTACCACTACTCTAAAGGCCAAAGAAGCCTTTATCAGCTTGGTCAATATCATGGTGAGTAAACGCTATCGGACCGACCAAGAGTTGGCTTATTTTACCACTGTATATGGTTTGGTCGTCAAAGGTCAGTCCTATGTCCGGCTGGAGACGAACGATTTTATGGAGATCACCATGCAGGCGGTCACGACCATGGAACGCAAAAGGGTTGCTCGCTATCTGCGGACACTATATGACTATATACCCGAAGGCTTTGCGCTCAAACGCGATAAGTTCAATTGGAAGATTAGCCAAAATATACCCAAGCTGACGATGGTGGAGATCCCTGCAGCAGAGGGACCAGCTTATCAAGCCCCTGTCCTGCGATATACCGACACAGACCTTGATTATACGAGTCAAAGAGACAGCACACATATTGCTAATACACAAGGAGACTTCAACCTGATTGGTTTAACCTTCGTGGGTAACAAAGGTCGCGTTGACTGGAGCAAGATGGGCCTAGACAGTGCCGATGTCTATTGTAATTTTAGAGATTATAAATTCAATTTTCATTACGGCCTCATCAAAGTAGATACTGTAGACTTTTACTACAATAGCTTGATTGAAGAGCCGTTAATAGGCCAGTTTGAAGACCTCAATGTCGGTTACAAAAACATCAACAATGCCAACTACCCATATTTCAAGAGTCATGCAGGCGGGGTAGTTATCAATAATTTCATCCCAAATGTACGCTATGAGGGAGGTTTTTCGCTCAAAGGGATACGTAAAATTGGCTCAGCTTACGATATTTGGATAGACTATGTAGCCCCACCAAGTCCTCCGGGAGAAGAAGCCGATCCTTGGGCCACTAGCTCTGCCGAAGATCTTTGGGAAGACGAGAGTCGTGAAGAAAGTTGGGATTCTGGTGAATGGGATACTTCCGCGATGGACGAATCGGTATGGGAAACCTCAGACGATACAGATTGGGATGCCTGGGAAGCCGAGGGTTCAGAAGGGAGCGAAGAGCCTTATGAAGAGGAAATCATAGAAGAGGAGACGTTCCTCGTAGAGGATGATCCCTATCTCAATAAAGTGCAACAGCACGTACTCGCTAAACTAGAGATGCTACGGGCTGACTCGACAATCATGAAGTTAGAGGGAGAAGCCTTTATACTAGACCTCGAACGTCTGGTGGGAAGATCGCTTACTTCGACAATTTATACGACCACCGAAGATAGTATCTACCACCCGAGTATGGACTTGGTCTATACAACAGCGGATTCGACTATTATCCTCAAAAAACCTAAGAGAGGAAACTTTAAAAGTATTCCTTTTACGAGTTCGTACCATGAATACTTCCTGTATTTTGAGACGATCATTTGGGATTTACGGACGGATGAGATCCAGTTTACCGCCTTCGTCGATAAAGAAAACAAAGTTTCCGCAATAGAATCATTTGATTACTTCACCAAGAGTCGTTTTGATCAATTTCGAAACATCCTGAAGTTCAATCCAATCGGAGCGATCTATCGCTATTCAGTTAAGAATCCAGATATTCCAATTTTTCCTTCCTCTATCACTGAAGATTACAACCTACCAGAGCAGACCATAGCATTAGAGCGGACTTTGCCGGGTCTTGAAGGTTCAGGATTTATCACTTACGACAAAAAAACCAAGGAGATCACTCCATTGCCTAAGTTGTATGATTGGGCACGAGCAGCACGTAACCGTAAGGATTATGACGCGATCCAAGTAATCAATAAGGTCGATACAAGTGCGCATGCAGTAATGCGCATTGAGGACCGAAATATTGAGATGAGAGGTGTTTTCCCTTTTTCATTGAGTGATTCGGTGTTTTTAAGGGTATTGCCGCTTAACGGAACGGTGACAGTGATGAAAGATCGTCAGCTTCAATTTGGAGGAGCCTTAGCTGTCGGCAAGGTCAACTTTTACTCCAATAATGAAGATCGTCCGGCCTTTACCTTTGATTATGAAAGCTATAAGGTCATCTGTGATAGTATCGACTCCATGCGGTTTGTTTTGGTACGTAATCCGCCTCCGGGCTATGAACCAACACCACTAGAAAAAGCACTTTCTAATACTGTATTTGAAGGAATCACTGGAGCCATCCACATTGATGATCCGGGTAATAAAAGCGGGCAAGAGCGCGACAAAAATCGCCACTTCCCTGTATTTGACAGCTATGGCAACTCCTATCTTTATTGGGCTAAGCCAGACATCGAAGGAGGGGTGTATAGCAAAGACAAGATGTACTTTGCCCTCGAACCTTTTGTGCTCGATAGCTTAGAAGATTTCAATAGTTTGGACCTCCACTTTGAGGGAGAGTTTTTCTCCTCTGAGATATTCCCATCCTTCAAGCAAGAACTGCAGGTGATGGAGGATGGCACACTCGGCTTTGTGGCAGAGGCACCTCCTACCGGTCATAAAATCTATGATGGCAATGGTAAGTTCAACAATACTATCAAACTAGACGGTAGTGGATTGCAGGGAGCCGGTGAAGTGGAATACCTTGGAACGGTGGCTCGAAGCGATTCATTTGTATTCCACTTTGACTCGGTCATGGCGGATGTGAATTATTTCAATATGCGTCGCGGTTATCGAGGAGGAGTTTACTTCCCGCAAGTTGAAGCCAATTCTGCTCGCTATAAATGGTACACCAAAGACAGTGTTTTACAGATCAGCTCGACTTTTGAAGCCCTCCAAGTATTTGATGGTGAGGGTGAATTTACTGGCACCTTATCTATCACCGAAAAGGGGATGGTCGGATCTGGCGAGCTGCTTATGGGAGAGATCAAAGTCATCGGTGATAGTATCGTATTTCATGACATGGACTTCGAAGTCAAAAATGGTGATTATGTAGTCATTGATGAAAATGATCCTGAGAAGGCTCAGTTCATCGCCTCGAATGTAAGTATCAAATACGATGTCAGGCGCCATCAATCGAGTTTTGAGACCAAAGAAGTAGCCAATCTCGCGGCAGAGTTTCCGATCCACCAGTACAAAACCTCGCTCGCCAAGGGTTCATACAAACGTTTGACCAGAGAGCTATTGCTAGAAACGACGAGCTCCTACCTCAAGGACAATATCTTTGTCTCGATCGATCCTAAGCAAGACAGCCTCAACTTTAAGGCTAAGAACGCTTCCTACAGCCTCGATAGTAGAGAGGTAAATGTAGTGGGTGTACCCAATATATTTGTTGCAGATGCGATGATCACCCCTGCCGAGGAGAATGTAGTTCTTCAAGAGAGTGGGTTGATAAAGCCATTGGAAAATGCCACTATTGAGGCCGATCAAGAAACCAAACTACACCGCATCTACGATGCAACTGTTTCGATTTACTCACGCAGTGAATATGAAGGTGGCGGAAAGTATGACTATATCGAGGTCAATGGTAAGGAACAATATATCGACTTTGCCAATATCAAAGTCAACAGTGACACCACTACCATCGCCTCGGGGATTATCCAAGAGACTCAAGGTTTTTACCTGACGGAACGGATCTTCTTCCGTGGTAATACTCAGTTGGATGCCTCGGAGAAATTCTTGGTATTTGAAGGGGAAGTACGGATCGAGTCTGAAAATCCTGTCTTTAAGGGATCTTGGTTCAAGTTTAACAAGACAGTAGTAAATCCAGATTCGGTCTTTATTCCGATCGAGGAGGACCTTGAAGATGCCTTTGGCAACCGTTTGACAGTAGGACTTAACTATGTGCCGGAGAGTCGCTCCTTCTACTCCAACTTCCTCCAGGCAAAAGACAATGAGTTTGACGTCGAAGTATTAAATGCTTCTGGGGGTCTGACCTTTGACCGTAAGAAGAAAGAGTTCCGAATCGGTTCAGAAGAAAAGCTTAAGAGCCAGACCTTCCGCGGTAATACAGTCAGCTTTAATGATGCCAAAAACACCATCACATCTCAGGGATTTCTTAAGTTTCCATTTGACTTTGCACCTAAAACGGTGAACGTCAAAATGGCGGGTTCTTGGAAGGAAGATGTACGACGTAGAGAGGTGAGTACTGATCTATTGCTAGGGATAGACATGAGCGTTCTGCCAGCAGAGCAACTCGAAAAACTAGCAACTAATCTGCAGTTTCTCACCACTGCGAACAAAGACATCGACTTCAATAAGCAAGCCTTCATAGAAAGCGCCTCAGAGTTATTGGATGAGGGTAGTAAGGAAAACAGAGAGACGGCTAAGTTCATTGAAAATGTACGCAGCCACATGGTCTATCTGGATATCAAACTGGCCAAGCAGCTGCCTTATACGCTCTTGCTTTCCAATGTTAACTTCCATTACAGCCTCGACTATAAAGCGCTATATGCAGACCAAGAGATTGGTTTGATCGGTCTCAATGGTACGCCAATCAACAAAAAAGTCAATGCCCGCATTGTCTATAAGTTTGGTACGATTGGCCCAGATGGTGAGAAGGAAAAAGATAAAATGACTGTCTACCTAGAGATCGATGAATTTAACTGGGTGTACTTCCATATTGATGGTGAAGTCGTCAAGACTTTATCGACTTATTATGATGAGTACAATTATCCGTTGCAAGACGTGGTGGACAAGCGTAAGAGCGAGTCAGGCTTCCGTTTTGAAGTCGCTGCAGAAGATGAAGTCAGTCAGTTTAGACAGGATTTTGTAGTAAAGTATATTAGATAAGTACGGAGTATAAAGTAGATAGTACTGAGAAAAGGCTGTTGCCCTTACTTTTCTCTACGATGTACTCAATACTCTCTACTAAATACTCAGACAGGCTTGATTATTAGTTACAATTATGTATATTTGCGGTCCCGAATTGAAAAATAGTAAAGAGATCAATGGCACATCATAAGTCAGCAAAAAAGCGAATCCGTCAAAGCGAAAAGCGTCGTCTGTTGAATCGCTACAAGAAAATAAAGATGCGGACGCAGATTAAGCGTTTGAGATCCATGACCGAAAAGGAAGAAGCTGAAAAGTTTTTGACTGAGGTCATCAGTACTGTAGATAAAGTGGCCAAGGCTAACATTATTCACAAAAACAATGCTGGTAACTTGAAGAGCAAGTTGACCAAGCATGTGAATACCCTCGCTTAGTAGCCTTTTATAAGTGCTAAAAATATAGGGGTCGTTCCGCTTTGCGGAACGGCTTTCCTTTTTTGTTATAAGCTATATTTACTTTTCGTTCAAAGTTTCCATGCGTTTGTAGCATCGTCGATTTAAGTTGTGCTAGCAACCAAATCGACATGGAATACACAATAGATAGCCCAATCAGCAGTTGGGCCTTGGAAGACCGTCCACGCGAAAAACTTCTTCAACGTGGATTAGGGGCGCTCACAGATGCTGAGCTTATCGCCATCCTCATCGGATCAGGTAGTAGAGAGCTATCCGCCATTGGCTTAGCCAAACACATCCTTGAGCAAACAGGAGGTCTGACAGCCTTGGCTAGAAGTCAAGTAGCAGAACTCACGACTCTCAAAGGAATCGGTCCAGCCAAAGCCATTACAATCGTAGCAGCCTTTGAATTAGGACGGCGCAAAGCTCTCCCACAAGCCAAGAAGTTTCGTATCAATGGTTCAGGATCTGCCGGCCAATACTTAATCCCCATCTTAGCGGATGAATCTCAAGAAGTATTCTACGTCTTATTTCTCAATCGTAACCATGAGATAGAGAGCGAGAAAGCTATTTTTAGAGGTGGGATCGCCTCCACCGTAGTAGATCCTAAGGTAGTGTTCCGCGAAGCGATCCATCGACTCGCCAGTGGAATCATCGTCGCCCACAATCACCCTTCGGGAAACTTGAAGCCGAGTCAAGCAGATATACAGATTACTCAAAAATTGAGGAATGGGAGCCAATTATTTGATATCGCCTTTCTTGATCATCTGATTATTTCACACAAAGGGTACTATTCATTTGCCGATGAAGGGCTCCTTTAACAGGTAATGCATTATATAATATCCAGTGTTTTTATATTACATCATGTCGTATTTTCGCTTTACAAATCTCCCATATGAAGCACGAATACGCCAAATCAAATCCCCTAAGTTTAGCTTCTAGTAAGAAGACACGCAATCAGAAAGCCACTACCTTGGCCAAATGGTGCATGTTATATATTGGATTATTTTTCGCAGAAGGCTTAATGGCTCAAACCATTTTGCTTTCGGAAGACTTTTCGACCGCAAGTGGTACTACAGCACCCAGTGGATGGACTCAAGATGTCATCAAAGGAAAAAGTTATGATGATTGGCATTTTGACAATCCCGGAGGAAGGGGAATCAATACACCAGTCAGTGGCCAATTTGCCATTTTTGACTCTGATGCTTATTCGAGAGGAGGAGACAAGGAAAATGTAGCCTTGGTATCTCCTGCTTTTGATGCGTCCAGTTTTGATATATACTATTTATCCTTGGATACCTATTTTCAAGGAGGTTATGGTGGAGCGATATACATCGAAGTATTTGACGGCTCTAACTGGAATCTAGCGGCATGGGCGACCGCTTCTACTAATAACGCCGCCTCGCTTACTTTAGATATCAGTACCGCAGCCAATAAGCATAATAGCGCAAAGATTCGTTTTCGTTGGAAGGGTGATAATTCTTGGTACTGGGCAATAGATAATGTCGTAGTAACAGCAGTCTCGGCCAACGATAATGATAGTGATGGCATTGCTGATGACGTAGATCTTGACGATGACAACGATGGCATCCCAGACACAATGGAAGGAGCGGGAATCCCGGCTTGTGAGGACTTAATAGTTTTCACAGGAGATATGACAGGCAATATCTATGAACTCAACCTAAATAGTGGTGTTAGCACCTTCAAAACTAACTCTCCTTATGTCAGTGGAGTAATCAATGCCTTATCTGCTAATCCAGATGCACAGTTGATCTACTATGGAGATAGTGTGATGCTCTACTATTGGGATCCAAATGATAATACTCACCATCTATTAGCAAACCTAGGCGGTAAAATAGTAGGTACGCTCGAAAGCGGAGGTTCTTCTTACTACAATGGCAATATTTATATCGCAACAGAGCCTGATGAAGGAGGAGACCATATTGATATCTATCGCGTTCCGCTTGCGGCAGATGGAAAAAGTGTTAGCGCAGCTCCTATTTCATTAGCGCCTCCTATCACGGGTGGTTATGGAGACATTATCGTAACCAGTGAAGGTGCTGAGGGTACAATCTATGGTTCTACGACTTCAGGTTTCTTCTCCTATGATATCGGCACAACCGATTTCAACAACTTTGGTTCTGATGGCAATACCTATCAATTAGGGGCCACTCCAGACGGATCACTCTGGTCAGGAGTAGGTAATACCGTACAGAGAATAGATAAGTCTGGTGTAACCTTTGGTAGTACTTATACAATGGCGACTGAGGCCACCGATATGACAGGCCCATTTGCTTGTCCTCAAATCGATATAGATAGAGATACCGATGGTGATGGCATCATCGATGCTTTTGACTTGGATAGTGATGACGATGGTATCCCAGACTTAGTCGAAGCAGGAGGGATTGATAGTAATGGTGACGGACTTGTTGATGGTTTGGCCGGGGACGGTACTTTGCTGACAGATCTAGATGGAGACGGTTGGTTTGATACCTACGATGATGATCCCTCAGAGGATGCCTTTTCAGGTTATCCACTCAATATGGGACCATTAGACATGGACGGAGACAATATTCCCAATTATCTTGATTTGGATGCCGATGGAGACGGCATACTAGACATAGTCGAAGCCAATGGTACTGATAGTGATAATAATGGCCGCGTAGATGATGCTGTAGGTAGCAATGGTTATTCCAATAGCCTTGATCCAGCAGATTCGGGTACTCCTTATATGTTTGCGAAGGCCGATGGAAGCTATGTCTCTGGCAGCACTGGCCTAGCCGCTATCTATGTAGATACAGATGGTGATGGTACAGCGGACTTTCTGGATGTAGATGATGACAATGATGGCATCTTGGACTATATCGAAGCTCAAGCTACCGGCACAGCCAATCTCCAGACCTATTATCCTCCTACGACCAGTGTTGATACCAATGGTGTTAGTACTGCCTTTCTAAATTATCAAGCTTACGCACCTGATCATACTCCAGATGGTAGCACAAGCTATGGTATCACTCCTTACGATCATGATGGAGATACTACTCCAGACTATCTTGATACTGACTCTGATAATGATGGACGCAATGATATCGATGAAGCTTGGGATGCACTCTCTGACACTGATTTCTTATCAGAATACTCATGTACTACCGATGCAGATGGAGATGGCTTGTTGAGCTGCTTTGATGCCAATGATAGTGATTATAGCGTTCGCATAAATGCGAACGACCCACCATCTGACAATGGATACGAAATCCAAGGCAATAAAGGAGATATCAACCCAACGAGTTTCGCAAATCTTGATGGTTCACAAAAACTGGCATATAACGTCTTTCCCAATACCAATGGTGATAATGATGATGTCCAGCCTGATTGGCGAGATATCGGCTGCGCTAACAATGCAGCAGTGCAATACCCGCTGACCGAAACAGACGGCATCTATCTCAATGGTCAATCTCTCCTCAAAACGCCAGGTCAAGTCAACGGCAACATCAGAGCCTATGAATATTGTGATGACTTAATTGAGACCGGTTGGAGATATTACTATGATCCAATGAATCCTAGCAATATCATATTTGCGATTGAGCTTGGAGCTAATACTACTCCGATCGAGTATGTAGAACTGCGCCGAGATAACTCAATGGAGCGTGTAAAAACTGAATTAAAAACCAACATTTGTGGACCAAGCCAGCATCCTTCAGACTTGCCGACATATCAAGACCTAAGCGTCAGTTTTGAAAGATTTCATAATGATCATATGCATTGGGAGTTAAATAATCCTAATCTATCCGCCTTAAATGTCATCGGTGTTTTTCTCAATGCCAAGCTCAGATATAATTGGACCGTTTATGATGACTACAATGGTCAAGGCAATGAAGTCGAAAAAGAGGAAAACAAATCAAAAACAGGAACTGTAGACCTCAATACTGACTTGGGCAAGAGTGTCATAGTCGAATGGTATATCAAAAACGGAGATTATGAAAGCGCCATTTTAGGCTGCACAGTAGCTAATGATGAAAATTATGATCCCGTTGCTGATGTCGGTGCAAAAGGAGCAAGCGTGAGCAATTATGCCAGCTTTGTCATGCCAAGAGATTGGTTTGTACATACTGTCAACGATGCGCCATTATCGGCTCCGGTGAAGGTTCGTTTTTACTATGACCCAGTTGATTATGCCAAGACAATTGCTCAATCAGATTCATTTATCCAAGCCAATACTGCTGAAATCAGTAGTGCAATTTGGTTCAAGGTCGATAGCATGTTTAGCAATGAGGATATTGACGCTGATCTAGGATTAAAAGAAGAAGTCGGCTATACGATAATGGACGTCGAAAAGTACGGCCTTGAACAAGGCAAAACCTATGTGCAGTTTCAAAATATTACAGGTTTTTCTGGCGGAGGTATGATCCTGGAAGCTGATCCGACTCTAGCCGTCGAATGGCAAGATGTCTGGGTTGACGCGGCCCCATATGGAGCGAAGGTACAATGGATTACTGCTAGTGAAGAAAACGTCCAAAGCTTCGTCGTAGAACGCTCTATGGGCGACAAACTCTTTAGCCCAATAGGAGAACTCACGGCTCGCGGACTCAACGGACAAGGAGATACTTACAGCTTTCCAGATACCAAGCTCCCGCTCATTGGATTAGGCCGCTTTTACTATCGAATCAAAGAAGTCGATAACAACGGAGCTTCTCAAATCAGTAATATTGTAGAGCTGGTCGTCAACGAAAAGTCAAGCGTCAATATCGCCCTATACCCCAATCCAGTAGGAGATTTTCTTCAATTTGATGTCATAAGTCCATTAGAAGATATCCAAGAAATGCTCATTGTAGATGGCTTGGGGCGTAAAGTATGGACAGGCCCGACTGGGGATTTCCGCAGCCTTCAAAAACTAGAGACAGATCTACAAAACTGGAGTGAAGGTATCTACTTTCTACGTATTCTAACCGAAAATCAAACTGTAGTCCATAAGTTTTTAAAAGAATAGTAACTACTATTTATCTACTTAATTGTCGTTCCCCTTCATCGGGGAACGACTTTTTTTATAGAAACCATTTAGCCCCATTATGCCATCAATATTAAGCCTAACTTGCCGCCCTAAAATGTAGCTATCCACTATGGCTCAATCGCGCTTTTTTCCCTACTTACTTTATCTCTACCTCATCCTCGCTTGGGGCAGTTCATTTATCCTTATCAAACAAGGATTAGCCTCTTTTAGTCCATTTCAAGTGGCCGCATTGCGGATCGTCATCGCTGGTTTGGTGATGCTCCCCTTTACGATTGGACGTAGTAAGGAAATTAGTCGCATCGAGTGGCGATTTATATTATTAGTAGGGCTCATCGGCAATGCCATCCCCGCATTACTTTTCCCCTATGCCGAAACCGTGCTCAATAGTGCCACCGCTGGAATCCTCAATACTCTTTCCCCACTTTTTGTATTACTCATAGGGGTGTTTTTTTTTCAGCTCAAACCCAGTATATCTCAGCGTACAGGTATGCTCATTGGTTTTAGTGGTGCGCTAGTCCTGGTACTGGGCAGTGGTCAGGAGATCGATTTTTGGTCCAATGCCCTTTATAGCCTATTGGTAGTGATCGCGACGATTGGTTATGGCCTGAGTACCAATATCATGAAGCGATATCTCAATACGACTCCATCTCTGCTGGCCACCGGTTATGCCCTGATGGCGATGGCTATTCCTTATACGATTTACTTATTGTTCTTTTCGGGCGTAGGTGAGGTTTTCCGCTCCGCGGAACCCTCCGTTTGGATGTCTTTTGGTAGTATTGCCATCTTAGCTGCATTGGGCACCGCCCTCGCTTTGGTTTGTTTCTATCGATTGGTACAAATCACAGATCCTATCTTTTCCTCCTCGGTTACTTATGTAATTCCTATCGTGGCGATGATGTGGGGCCTCTTGGATGGTGAAAAAATTTACCCCGCCCAGTATGTAGGGATGGCCCTAATCCTAAGCGGGGTATTTCTCACCAATCGTAAGAAAACTAAATCAACCTAAACCTGCTCTATCAGCCATACCAGGAAAAAGATCATTGCTCCCAGAGCAGCTGCACTACCGAGTACACTCAGCAAAACATTGAGTAACACAGAAATATTAGACAAGGGTCCGGCCAAAGCGCCAAAAATAATCGCCCCCAGTGCGCAAATCAAACACCATAGAAGCATTCGATCAAGCAAAGGACGAGCCTTTTGCTTCTGACGAAAGCTTTGCCATCTAGTCTTAGACTGCTCGATTACTCGTTCTTGCAAAGAAGGGCCAAATTGTTGTTTGAGCATAAAGCGCTCCAACTTAGCTTTGCCATCTTGCGGAGCTTGAACATCATAGCTACCAGCAAAACTAGGCGTCGCCAAAAGCATCAGTACACTCATCCATATGCCAATCAGTGTCAATTTGAGATACATAGATATTTAGGTTGGGTTAAACAAAAACAAGACCGCAAATATAGTAGAATGGATGCACTAATAATTCTACTCTGCCATTATTTCATGAGACCAAAGTTTCTTCCCCATCGTATCATATAGACTAAACACTACTTTACGTTCTAGACGAGGACCTGTAATCTCCATCATCCCATAATTACGGATGCCAACATGTGATCCTTCTAAGCGGTAACGATTAGGCTCAGCGGAGGCATCATGTGAACCAGAAGTAAGCGGTGAAGCAGTAAAATCGTAAATCTTAGTACCATTTTGTTCCCAAACGGAAAACTCAGAGTGGTGCCGATCCCCATCTAAAAAGATCACGTTTTTGATCCCTTCACTTGCGATAGCATTGAGGATAAAGTTCCGCTCAGCGGGGGCCAAATTGGCATAGTTTTCATAGACATCAGCGTTATTGATCACTTGCCCCCCGATCATCACAAATTTGAATTTTGCGCTCGAAGACACCAAAGCATCAATCAACCATTTAAGTTGAGTTTCGCCCAATACGGTTCTTTCTTCCGTCTTTTTGTTGTTAGGCGTACGAAACCAACGATTGTCCAACATAAAGAAGTCCGCATCTCCCCACTGAAAACTACTCGTAATACCGCCTTGACTAGGCAAACCATAAGTTGGATTGCCCCAAAACAAACGAAACGCTTCTTTGGTCATATCCTTATTGCGAAAAGTCCAATCCGAATTATTCGGGCCATAATCATGATCATCCCAGATAGCATAGTTTGCAGAGCCCGCTAAAAGAGGCTGCATCTCTTTGACCTGACGAGTATGCGTATAGCGATGAATAATGCCCGTACGTGTATACCAATCGGCCTCTCGGAGATAGGTATTGTCTCCCAACCACAGCATGATATCTGGTTTTGCTGTAGCGATTTGCTCAAAAATGCTATAATCACCACCATAAGGCCGACCAGCCCGATCATAGGTAGAGTCATTGACAAATACACAGCTACCCAGCGCAATCTTCATCGCTGGTGGATCAGTACGAAATTGCCATAGCGGAGGCGTCTTAAAAGTCATCGCATAAGAACGTTTCACCTCTTGCTCATTGACAAATATGCGGTAGTTATAGGTTTTGCCGGGCTGTACTTGATCTGCGATGAGACGAGCGGTAAAAGCCTCCTGCATATTCGTTTTATAAAACTGGGTACGCATCACCTTATTCGGGGCGTCCACCGCATAATATTCAAATTGCACCACCGCAGGCCCATTGGTTTGTGCCCATAGCATCGCTTCCCGCATTTCGCAGTAGCCAACCATCGGACCTGATAGCAATAAATCATTTTGGGCCACGATAGGCGAGGCCAAAGCCATTAATAACAGTAAGAGTAGATTTCGCATGGATTGTAGTTTATGATATTATGCCAAGTAACAAAAAGCACATTAAGCCAACGTAACCAATGCCAAGAAATTTACCGCTCCGTCGTATCTTTCCTCTCTGATGAACGATTATCTCAAGCCTAGTTTCTTCATACTTGGTGAGCAAAAGTGCGGCACCTCTTCCCTTTACCGCTATTTGGTGGCTCATCCTCAGGTTTTGCCCTGTCAACTCAAGGAGCCTCAGTTTTTTAGTAAGGGGGCCGACTTCGTCGAACGCGAAATTGACTCTTATTGGGCCCTATTCCCGCCCCGTGAGTATCAAGGCGACCTTGCTTTTGTTTGGCCAGAACTCAATGCAGAAGGACAGATCTATCACCTGGACGTACAAAAAAAGCGCCTGCCCAATCAGAAGTATATTACTGGTGAAGCAAGCGCCAATAGTTTTCGGGAAGTCTCCCCTAGCCTATTGCAGCGATATGTACCTGAGGCAAAACTGATTTTGTGTTTGCGCGACCCTGTCGAACGCTGCTTCTCCTCGCATCGTATGCACCAAAGATTTCAGGCCGAAGGCCGTGATCAGGGCTTCCTAGTCAATGATTTCCAAAGCGACATTGAGGCAGAGTTAGCGGGTGAGCATCAGCGTTATTTGGCTTGTAGTCGATATATAGATCATCTGCCCGCATGGGTCGAGACCTTTGGACGGGATCGACTCCAGATTGTTTTTACCGAAGAATTAGCCGATCCAGCGCTATCGCCTAAAGTCATGGCAGATATTTTACAACATCTCGATCTCAAAGCATACGACTATGGCGCAGAGCTACAAAAACGTTACAATCAAGCCACCACAGCTGATATGCCCGCAGAGACCCGCAGTATGCTCCAAGCATATTTCAAACCCTACAATCAGGCCCTAGCCCAATATTTAGACAAAAATTTACCCTGGCCATAGCGACGCAAAATTTTGCGTCGCCACCAGGGTTAAGTCACACCGACAATGTTTGCACATTCACCAGCAAGACATTTATTGAATCACAATTTCAAAATCGGCCAATACATCCGTATCACCCGGTGTACAAGTACCGTCTTTTACATCTGGCTGGTGACGTAACTCTAATGAAAGAGTACCTGTAGAGGCTGCATTAGTTACCCACTCAGTTGCAAGACCAATTGCATAAGTACCATCAGAATCAGTAGCAGTAACGGTCATATCTGCTCCAGCTTCGTAGCATACGAAATGCTCATCATCTTCTTCTTGAACCTCAAGCGTAACGTTTTCGTTTTCTTCTAGGTTCCAAAACTGTACTTCAACTGCATAAGTTTTACCAGCTTCAAGCGTGATCGTTGGGTTAGTGATATCATCAACAGACCAATCGATAGTCTGACCATCGATAAGGATACGGACAGTATCGATTTCTTCTTCCCCATCGATAGGTTCGTCTGGTGTACAAGCAGGTAGAATAATAATTCCGCAAAGCGCGATAAATAGAAAAGACTTGAAAATGTTCATTGTAAATTAATTTGAGGAGGTTATTAAAATTGATAGTTAATTCGTAGCGAGATATTGCGCCCGACTTCGTCGGCGTAGTAGCGAAAACGGTTGAGATAATCACGGTAGCGCACATTGAATAGATTGCTCACTTCAAAGCCAAAGTCCCAGCGGCCCACATCCCCCTCATAGTGAATGCCTCCACTGAGGTTGGTTAAGGAATAAGCTCCAGGAGGATCAAGAATATCGAGACCGATCGGTACCCGTTTCTGCTCGAAAACATGACGTACACTTAACTTCACAAAGGGTTTTTGCCAATTTCCTGAAGTAGCAAGAGTGTATCGCAAGCCCGATTGTAACCAGTTAGCGGGCATAAATATGAGGGCTTCCTCAGTGTCGAGATTATCGGCTAGTAAGTAGGAAGCCTTGGCGTCCCACCTTAATCCATTAGCAGCAGCATAGTATATATCGACATCTGCTCCTGCAATACGGGCTTTGGTCTGCGCATAAGTCAAACGAGGAAAAGTCCCTCTAATCGTCCGTTCAAAACCATCGGGGCTTTGGTAAATAAAATTGCGAAAGTGCTGATAGTAGGCAGTGAGCTCTCCGCCCCAGCCTCGATAGTTATTTAGTTCTAGCGACAAGATCCCTTTGATAGCCTGTTCAGGCGTAAGCGTACTATCGCCAATTTCGACCGCAGCCGCACCATGATGCAGCCCATCGCTAAACAATTCGTTGACATTGGGTGGCCGCCAAGCCGTACCCAAATTTCCACGTAGCTGTAGATATTCGTTGAGCCGAAGATTAGCCCCAAGTGTACCTGATACATTTTGAAAGGTCTGAATCGTATAGATATCCTGTCCATTTTCCTCGCGGGCGCTGTGCACATAGCGATAGTCATAGCGGATACCGGCTTCTATTTCCCAGTTATCCTGCTGATAACGCTCAATCACAAAGGCTTCGCCGCCGATAGCCACAAAGTTGGGAATGAAGGGGCGGCCTTGCAGGTAGTTGTTTTGATAGAGTGCAAAGAGTCCAGCACTGCCCTTCCAGCCTGCGCGTGGATTGTGCTCCCACAAAAGCTCTGCTGTCTGCGTATGGATACGAAAATCTAATTCTGCGACATCTTCGCCATTTTCATCCGTGCCACGTGGGCGATGCTTATCAAATTCTCGGCGGTGATTAAACTGATAGGCATAAGTCAGGCTCAACTTGCCCGCCTCAAAGCGTTGATAGGCATATAGCTTAGCCATATGGTGCGTGATCGCCTGATAGGGGCGATTGATCCGATAAGTAAAAGTTGCACTATCAGCCCCGAGGGGAACGCTTCGTTCTAAAGCGCGCTCGAGATCAGTTTGGCTATTGATATGAGCTGCGGAAAAGATGCCGATACGAGTCTGGAATTGATTGTAAAATAGCTCAATGCCTCGATCAAAATTGCCCGTCCCTAGGTTGAGAGAAAAGTTGCGTTCGGCAAGGCCGGTATTATCAAGATAATAATCTGGCGTATGCAGGTTTCCGCCGCGCTTGACGGTGCCTTGGGCTCGCCAGCGTAAAGGAAAACCATCCGTTTTGCCTTCCAGCGTAGCCGAAACCACTCCCTGCTGCCCATTACTAAAGCCTTGCAAATGAAGCTTCCCTCCTACTCCCACAATATCCGGTAGTGGAGCAGGCTCAACCAAGATCACCCCTGCCATCGCCCCTGAGCCATAACGGACACTACTAGCTCCTTTGATAACGCTGAGCTGAGTAGCGAGAAAAGGATCAATCTCAGGCGCATGTTCGGAACCCCATTGCTGACCTTCGAGTCTGATCCCATGATTGAGGATCAGGACACGGCTACTATGCAGACCGTGGATGATGGGTTTGTTGATGGTAGCACCCGTTTTGAGGAGATTGACTCCGGGCAAAGTCGCGATCGCTTCCCCAAGGCTTTTGGCCTGTTGCTCTTGGAGGGAGATGCCTTGCAGGCGAACGTTTGCTTGGGTAGGCGCGTCGGCTTTGCGGATGCCTCGGATTTCGACTTCACCGAGATGGAAATGATGCTGATCTAGCTCAAAACGAAAATCAGTATGTTCATGATCTAACTCACAAACAATGACCGCATGATTACAAGACTCATGCGTGCAAACCAGAGTATAGGTGCCCGGACAGACATTATGGACTTGATAGTAGCCATTGGAATCCGTCAGAACCGTCCGATCGAGTTCTCGAATCAAGACTCTAGCAAAGGCCAAAGGCTCATTATTTTCGCTTTGCACGACCTGTCCGTGGAGACTGAGTTCACAATCTTGTGCTAGGGCTGGAACCGTAGCCATGATTGCGAAGGTCATGCTCAATAGCGACAATACGCTATTACGCATAATATGAAAATAAAATTGTAGGAGAATAGATGATAAACCGGAGCGGTCTCATCTAAAAATCAAGGAAGGTTTTATCC
>JBGCFA010000295.1:0-16030 GCA_045106675.1 Bacteroidia bacterium | reverse complement strand
CGACGATCTGGGCTATGGTGAGCTAGGCGCCTATGGTCAAACTCTTATTGAAACACCTAATTTGGATGCATTAGCAGCATCTGGAATGAAGTTTACGCAGCATTATAGCGGGGCCCCAGTGTGTGCACCCGCTCGCTGTGTGTTGATGACTGGACAACATACGGGTCATGCCCATATCCGAGGCAATGATGAATGGAAAGAGCGCGGGGAGGTTTGGGATTATGAAGCGATGTTTAATGATCCTTTTTTGGAGGGACAGCGGCCCTTGCCAGATTCTCTGATTACGGTGGGGGAAATCATGCAAGCGGCGGGTTATAAAACGGCAGTAGTGGGGAAATGGGGTTTGGGAGCACCTACAACAGAAGGCGTACCCAATAAGCAGGGTTTTGACTTTTTTTATGGCTACAACTGCCAGCGTCAGGCCCATACTTTTTATCCGATGCATCTTTGGCGTAATGAAGAACGCCATTTGCTCAACAACAAAATGGTACGTCCTCACGCTAATCTAGCCGAAGGAGCCGATCCCAATGATCCTGCCAGTTATGCAGACTTTGAACTCAATGACTATTCACCTGATCTGATGCAATCTGAGGCTCTCGATTTCATCGAACGCCACCATAAACAGCCCTTTTTCCTGTATTATGCATCCCCGATTCCCCACGTTCCGCTGCAAGCGCCTAACAAATGGGTCGAGTATTATCGTGAAAAATTTGGCCCAGAAGAACCTCACACTGGCAAGAGTTATTTTCCTAGTCAATACCCGCGTGCTAGCTATGCGGCCATGATTTCATACTTAGATGAGCAGGTGGGCGAATTGGTGCAAAAACTGAAAGACTTAGGCTTATATGAAAACACCCTCATCATATTTAGCAGTGACAATGGCCCGACCTATACGGGGGGGGCTGATACGCCCTTTTTTGACAGTGCTCAGCCTTTCAAAACTGAGTATGGCTGGGGCAAAGGTTTTGTCCATGAAGGTGGCATCAGAGTACCCATGATTGCCAGTTGGCCCGGCAGCATTGCGGCAGGAACAGAAAGTGATCATATTTCTAGCTTTCAAGACCTTATGCCAAGCCTCTGTGATTTGGTAGGCCAAGCTGTCCCTTCCCAGAGTGATGGTATTAGTTTTTTACCTAGCCTTCGGGGAACGCCAAAACAGATCGCCCATAAGTATCTTTATTGGGAGTTTCCAGCCTATGGGGGACAACAGGCCGTCCGTATGGGACCTTGGAAAGGGATCCGCAAAAATCTTAAGAAAGAGAATAATCTCTCCATAGCACTTTACAATCTCACAACTGATCCCCTTGAACAAAAAGATGTTGCGGCTGCAAACCCAGCGATTGTCCAGCAAATTAGAGATGCGATGGAGGAGTCCCATCGCAGACCTGCTTTGGAACGATTTCGCATTACTGCTCTAGGAGATTGAATATGGATTGAAGGTAGCTTTAGTTCATACACATGAAGAAGTAATAAGCTAATTCGTTTTGTGCATAAACTTCGGTAATCATAAAACAAGTGTGGCGGCGATTGACGGAATAACGAGGCAAGGAGGAGTCTGACTGATTGTTGGCTTCCATAAAGCTGGGGCGGAAGTTCATTTAAAGGTGAAACAGATTTAAAGTAGTATGAGATTCCTCGATTGTTATTTGTGTCTTATTAAGATACTTTTTTTGCCTGAAAAATCATAGTAGACAGAATAAACAGTAATAAATAAAATATTAATGGTAAGAAATGTTTGTTGAGTGGATAATAGAAAGCAGCAATTTTTGAAATATCTTCAACATATAAATATGATAAAGCTTGTGTTTTCAGACTTATAGATTGTTCTATGCAATGGATTTTAGAAAAAATAGTTCATTTCATGCGGTTTATGATAAAAATCCGTAATTTTTGCATAATTACGGTAATCACACATTAACGAATGTCAGATAAGCAGCCACCTGAACCAGAGGACTCATGGCGTAAAATTTTTCATACAACTTGGGACAAGCTAAAAAGCTTCTCCCAAAACTTGCCCCCTATATCTGAGGTCAAAAGTAAAATTGCTTCTAAGGGTAAAATACTTTTGGCAAAATTCAAGCAGTTTGATTTTAAAAGCTTATTAAATACCATTAGCGTGAAAGCCAAAGAATTTTGGCAAAAGCTAAAATCATTCAAGTGGTCAAAAGAAAACCTACAAGCTCAGGTCCTAAAGCTTAAAGCCAAATCTGAAGAACTTGTACAATCCGATGCTTTACAAAAGCAAAAAGAGAGAATCAGTGCTAAGGCAAAAGAACTCGGCAATAAAGCACAGGAATTAAAGCAGACTGCTACTCCCTTGGTGGTACAAGCTCGAGAAAAAGTTTCCACT
Source organism: Bacteroidia bacterium (assembly GCA_045106675.1). Classification (GTDB taxonomy): domain Bacteria; phylum Bacteroidota; class Bacteroidia; order J057; family J057; genus JBCAWW01. The sequence continues at coordinate 13,680 of JBGCFA010000295.1, read as the reverse complement.
ACTACTTTGCCAGCTTTTGGTGGGCATTCAGATAATATCGAAGCAGACGGAAAGGGCAGCGCTACTCTAAAAAAACCGATTTGGGAATCTCGTTCAGGTATGCCAGATAGCATCGAGATTTTACTCTTAAAGCTGGCTCGTATGCCTTGGCTCGGTCGTTTTATGGATTGGTGGGCCAATCTTAAGCTGTGGCAGTCAGATACTTTGTTTTTTCGTTCTCTATTACCCTTTTTAGCTCTGATGAGTTTGGCTTTAGCTCTTGCAGGCATCTTTTTGTTTACCTATACACGCACTAATCTAAGCCAAACTGAAGATGAGTTAAGAGTTGAGGCTTCAGAGAGTCTAACCAAGGATATCCAACAAAAGTATGCAACATATATAGTTGAGCGTTCTAGCCAGCTAGAGCAAATTATCTTGGACAATATCACCAAGACGGAAATCGTCGCTGATGCGCCTACTTTCCAAGACCTTAACATCCAAAAGATGGAGGAGTTTAGTCGTTCGCTATTGCGCAAAGACTCAAATCTCCTCAATATCTTAGTCCTCGCCAAAAACGAAGTAAAGCAAGCTATCCGTACTCGCCGTATTGGTGATACAACTCGCTTTTTGTTCACCTGCTGTGAACTGCCTGATGAGCGTCGGATACATTTCGATGAGATCAATGAAGCTCGTTGGCTTGCAGAACTCGGTAAAGAAGATGCGGGCATTTCTGAGATATACCTCAATCCTGCCAATGGTGAAAAGTATTTTTATCATGGGAGCAATATTGAAGACTTCAAGGGAGGCCAAACAGGTGGCCTGCTTTTGAGATATAATCTCAATTTCGCGATCCGAACCTTGCAAAAAAACAAGCGCTCTGGTGTCAATTTTCTATTAGCTGAGGATAGTCTTTTAATCGCGAGTTCCGAAGATACTTTGATGCCACCTATCCCGATCATTGGGGGAGACAGTATCTCCAAGCCGATTGATTATATCATCGCAGTAATCAATCTCATTCGTCAATCAGGCAATCAGGCTGAAGCGCTTGAAAAACTGCGTCGAGGACAATTCATTCGCAATAGCAAAACCTTTCAAGAACAGTTTCAAAACATTTTAGCAGGAGATATTGCCCAAGCTAGCCAGTTAGATAGCACGGGGACCGCTTACTTATTGTCAGAGGAGCAAGCGGAAGCAATTCTAAACTTGAGCTTCGGCCAATTATTGGGACTGAAAAATCGTCAAACTACTAGGAATGATAGCCTACCTCAATTGAGTTTAGAAGATAGCCATTTGTTGGCGATGGCCTATCTGGATTCTATGAAGCGTATCGGCACGGGTATCATTGTGGATGAAGGTTATTTGCTCAGTTTTGCTACCAATCGATTTGGCTGGTTGATGGTCAATCAATCGACTAACGATCAGTATATGGCCCCAGTTTTGGCTAAAAACAACTTTATCACTGATCGTTTTGATAGTATAAGCAGCCGTATTTTTTGGTTTACTTTGATCACCGGCATATTCTTTTTGATCCTCTTTGTATTGTTGATTACAGGAGTATTGTATCGCTTTGTAAAACCAATCAATCTTCTTGTAGAAGCCGTTGCCGAAACCCGAAAAGCGAGTGGGAAGCCCGCTTTGGCAAATGATCCAATTGATGAAATCAAGTATCTCGGAGAGTCATTTGCCGAACTCTCTCAAGATTTGCAATCCTATATTCAAAAGCTCGAAATCTCCAATCAGGAATTAGAGCAATATGCGCACGTCATCGCTCATGATCTGCGGGAACCCCTCCGAATGGTGAGTAGTTATGTCGGACTATTGGTGCGCAAGCACACTGAAGACTTTGATGAGGTCAGTCAAGAGTTTGCCGACTTCGCGATTTCGGGTACTAAGCGGATGGATCAAATGATCAGGGATGTTTTGGACTATGCTACTTTGCCACAGAAACTAAATGAAATAGATAGTACCCCAGTATCTTTGAATCTTCCTGCCACACACGCGATTGAGATGCTCAAAAATAAAATTGAGGAGTCTGCTTGTGAGATTACAGTGGAGGAACTTCCCGAAGTCCTTTGTAAGGAAAGCTATATTTCGATTGTTTTTCAAAACCTCATTGAAAATGCAATTAAGTACCGCCAGGAAGAAGTCCCATTGGAAGTCTTAATTTCAGCTGCGAGGACGGATGACAATTGGCTTATATCTATTAAAGACAATGGGCGCGGTTTTCCTCCTGAAGCCTTGGCCCGGATTTTTGAGATGTTCAAGCGTTGGAATGAACCCAAAGATGGCGAAAGCTCCGGTATTGGCCTTGCTACTTGTCGCAAGATCATGGAGCACAACAATGGTCAGGTTTGGGCAGAGTCAGCGGGGGAGGGGCATGGAGCCACCTTTATTTTATCTTTTCCGGCCTTGCCGAACGACTAATCGTTCCGCGAATGAGCGGAAAAGGCTAACTTGTACAAAAAATAAGTTAAAGCTATGATTAGTGAAAAAATGGCAAATCTGATCAATGATCAGTATCACCGTGAAGTATTTTCAGTTTACCAATACCTAGCCATGAGCTCCTATTTCCTTGATCAGGATTTGGATGGTTTTGCAAATTTTTTTCGTGTACAAGCCGATGAAGAGAGCTTGCACGCAATGAAGCAATTTGATTATTTACATGAAGTAGATGGCAAAATCACTCATCAGGCTATCGGTGCTGCAGGAAATGATTTTAACTCTATCCTCGAAGTCTTCGAAAAAGGGCTAGAGCATGAACGATATATCACAAAGCATATTCACCTGATTGTCAAAGCAGCATTGGAAGAAAGTGATTTCCCTACTTATGATTTCTTTCAATGGTTTGTGCGTGAGCAAGTTGAAGAAGAGTCTCTAATGCGCAATATGATTGCAAAGTTGAAGATGATCTCCGATAACAAAAGCGCCCTATATTTGATGAATGAGGAACTCCTCCAACGCCAAGCCGAGGGAGAAGCCGCCGCTTAGGGTAAGACTTTTTCAATTTAGGGCTGATAAAACGCTCTGACATTTTGTCAGCCCTACTTGAAAGTAGTATATTTGTCGCCTCAAACCTTCAAACGAAGAACGTAATAGTCCATGCGCGACAAAATCACCAAACGAGCCTTCGAACCTTTAAAGCTCGAACGCACTATCGAAGAAGCAAATCAGGGAGTAGCCTATGAAGGTAGTCCTGTAGATGCAAAAGCTGCTCGGCTCGCCTATATTGAAACTTATGGTTGTCAGATGAATTTTTCTGACACTGAAATCGTAGCCTCTGTGCTGCGTGATATGAATTATGGCTTTACCAACAATGCGGACGAAGCCGATCTAGTCTTTATTAATACCTGTAGTATTCGCGAAAACGCGGAGACCAAAGTCTGGAACCGTCTCAAAGCATTCCGTCAGAAAAAGGCTGATAAACCCCATCTGATGGTAGGTGTACTTGGCTGCATGGCAGAACGCTTAAAAGCCAAGCTCATCGACCAAGAAAAGTTGGTCGATATGGTTGTCGGCCCAGATGCATATCGTGATCTACCACGTTTAATAGAGGAAGTGGAGAGCGGTCAAAAGGCTGTCAATACGCTACTTTCCCGTGAAGAGACTTATGCCAACATTTCTCCGGTTCGCTTGAATAGCAATGGCGTAACTGCCTTTGTAACCATCATGCGAGGTTGCGATAATATGTGTTCTTTTTGCGTGGTGCCTTATACCCGTGGTCGAGAACGCAGCCGTGATCCGCATTCTATTGTAGAGGAAGTCCGTCAATTGGCCGAGAATGGCTACAAAGAAGTAACGCTTCTGGGACAAAATGTAGATTCATACAAATGGTCTGCTGATAGCGATCTCAAAGGCAAGGCCCAAATCAACAAAGCGCTCAAAAAGGGCGAAGAAGTCGAAACCGTAGATTTTGCAGGCTTATTGCAATTGGTCGCCGAAGTTGATTCAAACGTTCGGATACGCTTTTCGACTTCACATCCACGCGATATTACAGATGAGGTTTTGCATATGATGGCTCGCCATGAAAATATCTGTAAGTATATACACTTACCTGTGCAATCTGGTAGCAGTCGTGTCTTAGATATCATGAATCGCGGTTACTCTGCCGAATGGTATAAAGAGAGAGTTACACGCATCCGTGAGATTATGCCGGATTGTGGACTTTCAACGGATATCATCACCGGCTTTTGCACCGAAACTGAGGAAGAGCATCAAGCTACCTTGGAGATGATGGAGTTTGCGCGCTATGATCAGGCTTTTAACTTTATCTACTCTGAGCGTCCGGGTACTCCTGCGGCTAAGAAGCTAGAGGATGACGTTCCCGAGACGGTGAAAAAAAGAAGACTATCGGAAGTGATCGAACTGCAAAGTCGTCTCTCACGAGAGAGCTACTTTGCTGATATTGGCAGTACGTCCAAGGTATTGATAGAAGGTAATTCTAAGCGTTCTGTGGATGACTTCTGCGGCCGCAATGATCAAAATAAAATGGTTGTTTTCCCTAAAAACGGCAGTGATCTAGGACCTGGCGATTATGTTGAGGTCAAAATCTTAAGAGCTACCAGTGCCACTTTGATGGGAGAAATGATATAATGACCATCCAACAAATAAAACAGCGCTATGGGATCATCGGCAATTGTCGAGAGATCAATATGGCGGTAGAAATCGCTATGCAAGTGGCTCCAACCGAGGTTTCGGTCTTGGTCTATGGAGAAAACGGTACGGGTAAAGATGTTTTCTCGCGTATCATCCACGACAATAGTAAGCGCAAGCACAAATCCTTTATTGCTATCAATACGGGGGCTATCCCTGAGGGAACGCTTGACTCTGAGCTTTTTGGTCATGAAAGAGGTTCCTTTACTTCGGCTTATGAGTCTCGTAAAGGTTATTTTGAAGAAGTTGATGGCGGAACGATCTTTCTTGATGAAATCGGGGAGATGCCGCTTGCTACTCAAGCACGTTTGTTACGTCTTTTAGAATCAGGTGATTATTTGAGAGTCGGTTCTTCTAAACCGCAAAAGTCAGACGTTCGCGTAATCGCGGCCACAAACCGCAACCTTGTGGAGATGATCCGCAATGGACGCTTTCGTGAAGACCTTTATTTCCGTCTCAATACAGTTACAATTCAGGTGCCCCCTTTACGGGAACGCCAAGAAGATATAGAGCTGCTCTTCAACTATTTTGCCCTTGAGTTTGGGGAAAAGTATAAGCGCGATCCCATCATACTGGAAGACAGTGCGATCGATCTCCTATATAAATATCGCTGGCCAGGCAATGTTCGTGAACTTCGCAACTTGGTCGAAAAGTTAACGGTATTGGTAAAAGGAGAGTGGGTGTCTGCGACAGTTTTGCAAAAAAACCTTCTCATCCAAGAGAGCTATCTGCCTAGTATCATTCCTCGGCCTGCAGGCAACGTTTTAGAGGATGCTAATGGCAAATTGGAAGGCAAGGATCATGAAGTGTTATTAAAGTTGATAGATGAAGTCTCTGAGCTTAAACGTATGGTCGCTTACCTAGGACTCAAAGACCAACAGAGACAAGGCGGGGCTGTTTATCAGGATTCTGATTTGGAGTATCCCGAAACTGATAATTTCGAACCAGGTTATCATGAACCTGAGATTTTGCAAGTGGGCCAACCTATGCGTCGACCTGCGCCACCTTTGTTAGAGGAGTCGCTCAATCTTGAGAAAAAAGAGCGAGAACTTATCATCAAAGCTCTAACAAAGCATAACAACAATCGTAAAAAAGCGGCGACAGAGCTTGGTATTTCAGAACGAACGCTTTATCGTAAAATCAATAATTACGATATTGAGTTGTAGTCGATCCCATTATGCGTAGCTCATTTATTTACTTCTCTTGGCTTTGCTTGACACTTAGTTTGTCAGCTTGTTCGGTTGGTTTTAATTTTACTGGAGGCAATGTGCCTTCCAATTTGGAAACGCTTTTTGTCGATAATTTCTCTAATGAAGCAGAAATCGTCGTTCCTTATTTGGGCCAACTTGCCACCGAAAAGCTACAGGACCGTTTCCTTACTCAGTCTCGACTGTCTTTGACTTCTGGCAATGCAGATGTAGCCTTGAGTGGGGCGATCACTCGTTATACCATCTTGCCCACTGCAATTTCTGGTCAGGATCGAGCTGAGCAAAACCGGATGACAATTGCCATCAAGGTGAATTTTGAAAATAACCAAGAACCCAATGAAAGTTGGGAGCAAACCTTTTCAGGATATGTTGATTTTGACGCTAGTTTAGACCTTTCCTCAGTAGAGCGAGAACAAATCGAGGAGATTTTAGAACAAATCACGCAAGACATATTCAGTAAATCCATCGGAAAGTGGTAGATTTCGATCCATATTTGTTGCTCCGAGAAAGTCTAGTGAGACCTTTGGATGCAAATGAAATAGAAGCTTTGGCAGAAGCGAAGTCTGAAGACCCGTATTTTGCTTTACTTCATTTTTTGCAGGCCAAGCAATCTAGTGCTGAGCAGGATCGGTTTACGGCTTCAGTTTATGCCAATAATCGAAGGCTTTTTCGGCAATATTTAGAAGGAAAAACTTATATATCATCGGTTCAAAAAACTATGGCTTCTCATTCAGCCCCCAAATCTGTGTCTCAGCGTCCAGCTATGTCCTTTTCTATTCTGGATTTTGAACCATTGTGCCAAGGCTGTTTGCCAGATCAAGGTGCATTTTGCATGATCAATCCAAAGCATCAAATTGATTTTGGATTGGAGGATCGGCTTCGAGAGCAAAGAGCCAAGTATTTTGGGCTCGGGGATAAGATAAAAGAGTCAATTACAAGCGCTATTACAACGGCAGCAACAGCAATAGAGGCTACTAAAATACAAGACACGCGAGAAAGAGATCAAGCCTTAATTGATCGCTTCTTAGCTGAACCCCCCAGAAACAAAGGGCGGATAAAAGCGATGGCTGATTTAGAACTTACGTCTTATGATCCCGCTGCGAAAAGCATAGAGCCTGATGATGAACTAGTTACTGAAACTTTTGCTAGATTATACGTTTTGCAAAATCGGCCCGAAGATGCGATTCGTATCTATGAGCAGCTTAGCTTGCGATTCCCCCAAAAAAGTGCGTACTTTGACGCTCGAATTGAAAAAATTAGGACAACATAATGTTTATACTTTTTGGAATACTTTGTCTACTAGTAGCTGCGGCACTGATCTTAGCAGTAGTAGTACAAAACAGTAAAGGTGGTGGACTTTCTTCTTCTTTAGTAGGAGGAAATGCTACCCAAGTATTAGGTGCGAGACGTAGTAGCGAGATGATCGAAAAAATCACTTGGTATCTAGCCGGTGGTTTAGCGGTTTGTGCTTTCGTCGCCAATGTTTCTCTCAGTTCTCCTTCAACTGCTCAAGATACACTACGTATCGAGTCTGAAATTGAAAACTCAGTGATTCCACAGGCAAACACTGCTCCTACTCAAGATCAAATCCAAAACCAAGTACAGTCAATTGAATCTGCCGCTCCTGCTCCAACAGAAGAGGACAATTAATTTTTGATTGTATTGTGTAAGATATATTGGAAGCCTCTCCTTATGGAGAGGCTTTTTGCATATTCGTACTTCTCCTTTCATAGACCCCGCTTCGCGGAACGCTAGAACACTAAAGAGAGAAAAGAAGATGTTTCCAAGGATTAAAGTATCCTGAAAAATCACCAATCTATGGGAGGTTTGATAGTCAGTCTATTATGTTGAGTTGATGGTATTTATTACTTTTTTTAGTAAAATTATGTGGTTGAATTATATGGTTTTTTAGATAAAAATCCGCTTGGAAAAACGCTAAAACATTGCCTTTTAAAGCTTTCGGATTAATGTGTTCTTATTTTGCAGTCATAAGTAGGTAAAATTGAATTCCAGATTAGCAATTGACCTTACCTATGACTAAAAAACCTTTACCTATTGTACTCCTAATTTTTCTGTATCTATTTCCTTATCAATCTATTAGTGCGCAAGACGTACTGTTTAAAGTCCATTTTGCCGGGAAGACAAATCATCCTCAATCATTAGCGTTAAAATCAAATCTAATAGCTTTAGGCTTAGAAAATGGATTTGAAATCGTCGATTGGGATCAAGCTTGTCTTAGCAATCCCGCTACTTATCCAGAAATTATATTCGCTGTAGAGGAAGGCGACCTTTGGACCTTAGACGAATCGAAGCGTGAGACTCTTACTGAGTCTCTCATCGGAGGACAAGGCCGCCGAGGGGGCGCCCTTATTGTCGTTCGCTTAGGCGATAATAATGAACAACAAGACCAGAGTAAATCAGTCCGCAAATGGGATTGGCTAGAGACTCTGATCTATCCCGAAAACCTCAAGTCGGTCTCAACTAATACTGAAGTTAGTGTACCCAATCAGGCGATACTCAATGTGAGTGGCAAAAGCGGCGAAAAATGGATCTCTGGCAATGAAGGAGCTTTTGCACGCCAACTCCCGCATCCAACGCCCCAATCTGCTTATGAAGGAGGCAAGGTGTATTATTCGCATTTATCAGATAATAATTTGTCGAAGTCAGCACAACAGGAAATCCCTCTTGCCTTACAAGATATATGGCTAAAGGCGATCATGTGGACTGCGGATTATGATGATGGTAGCAATTTGTCAGTACCTTATCTTTCACTATTTGCGGAAAACCAAGATCAATATGTTCGTCTTGATTGGCTGACAAATTCGGAAATTAATAATGATTTTTTTGAGGTTCAGCGTTCCACCGACGGTGAAAACTGGATCCCTCAAAATCGCTTGAGTGCCATCGGAGATCAGCAAGGCAATAGTTTTTATGATTTTACAGACTATGATTTAGTGCCGGGTAGATATTATTACCGCCTTCTGCAACAAAGTAGAGATGGCAGCCAAAACTATAGTGGTTTGGTTGCAGTGGATGTAGAGATGCCAGATCCATTGGTATTTGTTTTCCCTAATCCTGTCAGTGAAATGCTCGCTATCGAAACGAGTACCAGCCAAGAAACTATCCTGGATTATCGGATTGAATCTATCAGTGGTGTAACAGTGTGGCAGCAAAATTCGGAGACGAAGCAGGCTTTTCATCGGATCGAAGTAGGGGTAAACCAATTACCAGCTGGGATCTACCAGTTACGGGTGAGAAGTGAAAATGGGGAGCGTGTACAACAGTTTATCAAATACTAAGTAAAGATGGGTTTTGCATCCGTGAAGAAAACTTTGGTATGAAGAAGAACTTCTAATTTAAATCATGAATACGGCCCAATTTCATGGCTTTTTGTCCTTGAGTAGCACATGCTTCTACCACATGACCAAGCATAGCAAAGCGAGGATCTTTGGTGTGGCCTTTGACATAACGGGCGTAAATCTGTTGAATAATCACCCCTAACTTATAGGAAGCAAACACAAAGTAATAATCGATATTATCGACGGACCTAGCCGTTTGTTTTGAGTAGCGTTCCAAGACTTCCATGCGGTTTAGGTTGCCAGGCAGATGGGTCAGGTTGAACATCTGTAGGGCAGGGGAGTCCTTGGCTTCTACCCAATATGATAATGCAGCTCCTAAGTCCATTAATGGATTGCCGACAGTAGCCATTTCCCAATCAAGTACGGCTAAAATATGGTCAAGGCGTTCTGCATCCAGCACGATATTGTCGTACTTATAATCGTTATGGATAAAGGTCGTCTCGGTATTGCTTGGTATTTCTGATTGGAGGTATTCTGCGATTTCATCCATTGCTGGGACCTCATCGGTTTTTGCTTTTTGGTAACGTCTGATCCATCCGTCTACTTGTCTTTGGGTGTAGCCTTCGGGTTTACCAAGTTTACTGAGACCACTCTTTTCGATCTCTAGCTGATGAAGTTTGGCCAAATTATCTACGGTAGCAATAGATATTTTGCGCATCATGTCAGGAGATGGTATCGGTTTCGGAGGATTGGACGGACGTAGAATGATACCTTCAACTCGCTCCATAACATAGAAGGGAGCTCCTAGAACATCCTCATCCTCACAATAGGCTACGGCCTTAGGGATAGCTTCATAAAGTCCTTCTAAAGCTGTTAAAACTCGAAACTCACGGCCCATATCATGAGCCGATTTGATATTGGCCCCAAAAGGCGGCCTTCTCAGTACGTATTGTTGTTTGCCAGCGATGATGAGGTAGGTAAGATTTGAGTACCCCCCTGGAAATTGTTTGACCTGGTCAATACCAGAAAAATTTTCCAAAGAGGTACTCAAATATTCAGCTAGTTTCACTTGGTCTAACTGCTCGCCTTTTCGTATTTCCTTTGCCTGATCTACTTGCATAGCAGGAAAATACTATTCTCATCAATGTAGGACTAGAAATTTTTGAAAATATTCTGTGTTGTTATTGATCATGTGGAGATAGTACATGCCATTGGCTAGGTCAGACGTAACTATTTGGTAAGTCGTAAGTCCTGCTTGAATTTCGCCATCGTGTACTACGCGAATAACTTGACCGAGATCGTTATAAACCTTTATAGAAAATCCTTCAGATTGAGCCAATGCAACTTCTAAGGTCGCCTTATCAGTAGCGGGGTTTGGCCAGATTTTGATTTGAGGGCTTAGAGGAAATATGCTTAAGGTTTCAACTTGACTCAATCTAGTGTTGCCATCATTGTCAATCTGCTTGATACGGAAATGATGTAAACCAGCCTGCAAATTAGGAACGGTATAAGTATAATTCTCTGGTTGCAAAACGCTCACGAAATCCAATTGAGACAATGCTGGCATAGTGCCATTTGCTTCGTAAGCATACTCTACATCATAACCTTTGATATCATCGGCCCCCGTTACAACCCATTCTAGCAGTGCTGCATTTTGGCCAACTAATTCAGCGGTGAAAACCCAATCTCCCGGTACAAAGTCTATGGTAATGGAGTTTAGCGTTACTTCTGAGCAGGGCCCATTATTGACTGTTAGGCTAACTTGGTAAGTACCTTTTTGAATATAAGTATGAGAAGGATTCTCATCTGTTGAGGTGGTTCCGTCACCCAAGTCCCAAAAGTATGTGCTCGTATTTTGGCTTTGATTGCTGAAGTCCACTTGAGCATCTACAACTGTATATGCAAATGCCGGTATCGGAAGGGGTTCTGCACTGAGCATAACCTCAACTGGAACAAGATCACTGAAACAAGAAGGTTGCGAGATTTTCCAATTATAGAAAAAGTAATAAGAATCTGGGCCACTGCTAGAGCCTGTGATCTCTAATAAATCAGATATACCATAAGGATACAGTACGCCTAAATTGTTTCTAAAGAGATCCATTTGACGTCCTCCTAAACGATAAGAACCTGGCTGCAATTCAATGTTAAGCTCTAGGTCGGAAAATCCGAATTCGATATTCATAGAAATGGTCGAAATGAGAGCCCCATTTGCATCCCATAGTTGGATGTTGCGATTACCTGCACTATTGGCATGTACACTTACTGTTTCCAGTAAAATAGGGTTCAAAACCGTAAATTCTAGATATTGAATGCTATTGTCATTTTGAAATCCTCCACTCCCAAAGAATGAGGTCAGAGGCTCACTGTTTACGGCAGGGAAGTCTACTTCATTTTCTGCAAAGTAAATAGTGTTAGCTGCTAAAGCTTCGGTTGTGAAGCTATCTCCTTGCGCAAGGAGTGTATTGTTTTGGTCATACCAATTAGTCTTTCCCCTTAGGTTGGACGAAATCAGAAGCGCATTACCGCCTTCACAAATAGTATCAGTTTGAACGATTGGCGCATCAACACCAATCATCTCAACAATAGCCGTCGCTGGTGCGCTGAGGCAGTACTCAGTTACCTCCCAATCATAAAAAAAGTAATAATTATCTTCTCCCGCTGACGAACCTAATATGCTGATGATGCCCGGGATCTCATAAGGATAGGTTGGGCCAGAATCATGGCGAAATAGGTTCAACGCTGATCCTCCGATAGCATAGCCACCCGGTTTTAGTAATAGATCAAGCGAAACTCTGCTACCGCCTGAGGGAATATTTCTGTCCAAGGAAAACAATTCATTACCATTATTATCCCAAATTTTGATTGTACGATCTCCAGCTGCTCCAGCATCAACCCAGACGGATTTTAGTTCGATGTCTTTTTGGACATCAAAGAAGATAAATTGGGTAGCTACATTATTGTAATAAGCACCGCCGCCAAAGAATACATCTGGAGGTCCCACTTTTGCCGTTACCCCTTCTTCTCTATTTCTTACAAAATAAGTGCTTGTCTCACTTAATGCAGGAGTGTTAAAAGTATTTCCATTAGCTAATATTTTACCATCGGCATCCTGCCAAACGATCGATCCGCTTCCTGATGCACTAGCTGTAAGGGTGGTGGCTTGATTACAGTTTACTTGCCCTCCTGAAGCTGTTGGCACTGTCGGAGGTGTTACTACATTGATGTAACTTGATTTTACCTCTGTATCTGTACCACAATTACCTGATACTGTAAGGCTGACGTTATAGGTTCCTGTGGCCTGATAAGCATGGGTGGGTTCAAAATCGGTTGAGCTATTGCCGTCACCAAAATCCCATTGGTAAGTAGTAGCAAACTGACCAGTGTTACGGAAAGTAACTTCAGCTGGAGAATTACAGATCTCAATAGAACTCGCTCTGAAATCACTGATCGCCATAGGAGGAGTATAAGCATCGCCCACTCCAACTGCATACCACGCCCGAGTTACGGCCTCCATCTCTGGGGAACAAGCTCCATAAAGATCTATCGTTGCTTGAATAGCATAAAAACGAGCATCACTATAGTTTGAGGAAGGAGACAGATAGGTAGTGAGATTGCGAAAGGCGATTTTGGCTGCTTTATCTATGCCGATGCTCGGAACGTTATAGCTGTTTCCCAGGTCGTTGGTTCCAGTACCGCCTTCGGTAAGGAGGTAAAACCAAAAGTTTTGTACTCCGCTATTTATATGAACTCCGCCGTTATCAAATGGCCCAAATTCCCACTGGTTACCCTGATATGTGTCAGGATCACCTTCGGAATTAGGGTCGGCCATGTTTCTGATAATAAATCCAAGGTCTTCTCCAATTAGCCAATTACTATTTAAAGGCCTCGCAAATCGTTCTATCGCTGCTCCAAAAATATCTGAAAATGATTCGTTTAATGCTCCGGATTCGTTTCTGTAAATGAGATTCGCTGTAAAATTGGTTAAGCCATGTGAGACTTCATGCCCACATATATCCAAAGCGGTAAACGGATTAGAACCGCTACCTCCTCCGTCACCGTATGTCATCGAACTTCCGTTCCAGAATGCATTCCCGAAGTTTAACCCATAATGAACATAGCTGATTAGTTCAAATCCAGTATTATCAATACTGTTTCTATTATGGATTCCACTAAAATAATCATAGGTCATTTCTGTACCCCAATAAGCATCTCTAGCGAACTCGTCTCTCTCTGCATTAAAATGCACCCAATAATTATCCTCATCAGTAAAATCTACTGCAGAGCCAAAATTAGTTCTAGTCTCCAAATTGTAAGTACTGATCCCATTTCCCCGACCAGACTCTCTCAAGCGAAAACCATCTGCGAATTGATCGGTGATGATACTTTGAACGCCATAAAAACCGGTTACTCCAACTCCCACTGTATCTGCTGTATGTATGCGCTGATGTTGCCATAGCACACTACCATTATTGGCGTCTACATAGGTAAAGCTGCGAGACATTGGCTCATGTGCGTAGATATCGAACTTATAGGCTCGTCTAAAA
>JBGCFA010000294.1:0-20430 GCA_045106675.1 Bacteroidia bacterium | reverse complement strand
GCATAGCCCGTCAGTCGCTTGCCATCAAAAACGCCTCGCATACTATAATACTGCTCTCCTTCTGAAAATTGAAGTTGAAACTGTTTGCCGTCGGCTTTGAAAGTGGCTTTGCTGGGTTTTTTACTTTTGCCGAGGTAAACTTCTGCTTTAGGGGCGGTGGCGTTCCCGCTAAGGGCTAAGTGGATATGTTGTTGAGCAATATCCCACTCCCAATGTCCCAGCATATTGGTGCTAGGACGTGCATCATTTTCATATCGTTTGCCAGCGACATAGACTTCATGGATCTTATTGTCTTCGGTAAATAGATTGCCAGAGGTGATCAAGAAGTCTGCCATCTTACCCGATGCAAGCGTGCCTACTTGATCATCTAAGCCCAAAATCGTAGCAGGGATAGTGGTCAGTGAGGCAAGGGCCTGAGATTCTGTCAAGCCGCGTGCCATTGCTTTGCGGAGATTGGGATGGAAGTTTTTGAGGTCCTTGAGGCCGTCAGTAGTGAGGGCAAAGGAAATGTTGGCATTGGCCAAACGCGCGGGATTGGAAGGGGCCAGTTCCCACATGCGCAATCGCTCAATACTGATCTCACGGGCATCGGCTAAGTCGTCAATTTTATAAGCTTCTGGAAAATTGAGGGGCACGATAAAGCGGCCGATAATTTCTTGGGTCGCAGTCATATTGCGATATTCATCACCAGCACTTTTCCAAACAAATAGGATATTTGATTCTTGGGAAATATTGAGTGCCAGCATACTCTGATTGAAATTGCGGGTCTCAAAAATTATGGGCATTCCCTGCTCGATGGACTGATTCCACGCTTGTAAGCTCAGGTTTTGGTCGTAGGCACTTTGCTGAGGGTTTTTTGAGTAGGCCTCGGCGGCTTGCTTATACCATTGAGCGTCAATTAATGTTTGACGGATCAGGGCGGCAGCTCCCATCAAGGAGTTGGGGTAGTCTTGGGCACTAGTCCCTTTGTTAAAGGAAAGACCCAAGGAAGCGTTCTCGGAGAGGATAGCCGAATGTGGATCGGTCTCGCCAAGATGGAGTACCAAGCCTTGTGCGCGAAAAATCCCATCTCTCGCGGCGATATGGGCAGTAGTAAAGCCCAATTTGCGAAGGGCTTCATTTTCTTTGGCGTCAGGGCTAAAGCCATCATTGAGAGATTCGTGGGTTTTGACGGCTTCGTTCCAGTGATAGGGGCCTTGGCGTTTGGTCTCAAATTGGGGGCCGCTTGTACGCGAACGCTCCGTTTTTTGCCCATAGAGGGCGTAAGAATCGATCAGGCCGGGATAGATCCAGTAGCCTTTGAGGTCAGTAATCTCTGTACCAGCTGGAATATCGATGTCCTTACCGACGGCTACGATCACTCCGTCTTCGATCAAAAGACTTGCGTCTTGGATCGTTTGGCTAGGAGAGAGGACGATAGTAGCATGAGTAAAGGCTTTGAGAGTGGGCCTAGAGGTACTGAGTTGATAGACGGGTTGTCGTTCTTGAGCGAGGCCTGAAGCACATAGCATTAGAACGACCAGTAGGGTCGTAAATTTTTTGAGCATATATCAGTCGTGTTATTGTCGACTAATAATAACAAAAAAGCCGATAGGATTATTCCTATCGGCTTTTTTGTGCTGTTTAAATCTATGGGGCTAGTTAAGCCTACTTATTCACTACGATTTCACTCGGGATGAATTCTAGTTCGTACATCTCTACTACATTAGGCATACGCATAATGAGTTGTTTGTGAGAAGACCGCCAAGCCATTAGTTCGGGTAGTTTTTGAGTGGCACTACGATCACGATAGAGTTGTGATGCGGCAGTAGGGTGAGCAGCTAACCAACGTAGATTGGTATGTAATGCTAAAGTGGCATCTGGATTAGCGGCTAACCATCTTTTGTCTGAGTATAAGCGTTCGGCAAGGCCGGGATTGTCATACATCCAAATCAAATTGGCAAACAAGCGCGAGACGAGGCTTGGATTTTCTTTGAGGTATTTTGTATCTGCTTGAGCCAAAAGAGGAAAATCTCTGGCGATATCACGCAATTGGCGACGATGGTAGGTAAAGAGGTAGATGTTTTCGCTACGGCGGCGGAGGTTGACTTCATTGAAACTGAGGTAGCCATCTTGATTGTTGTCGCTTAGATCAAAATGACGATCAGCGAGGTAGTAGGCAAACTCCTGCGGAAAACGCTTCATCTCATTGATTTCGAGTAGTGCATCATCGTTTTGGTCAGCGATGAGAAAACGTTCTTCTAGAAACCAGGTGCTAACTTCTTTTTGGAGGGAACTCTGTTGAGCGTAGAGGGAAAATAGGGGCACCGATGCTAAAAGCAAGCTTAGTGCGGCAAAGAATTTTTTCATTTAATGTGTTTGTTTGGTCAATATCTAGTCTGCCTTCCCTTGCAGAAATAGAGTGGCTCAAGATAGTACGATTTAGGGATAGAAAGACCGGATTGGTACAAATATGTAAGAATTACGAGGCTTTTGTTCTATTTGAAGGCTCGAAATAATTATTTGCTTCATCAACGGCTAAAATCCTTGAGTAAACGGTTGGAAGACTAATCTCGAGTAGTATTAACGGATGATGTTAAGATTTATGTTTTGAAGAAAGAATATTGCTTGAATTAGAAGAATGATTCTGAAAAATACCCCTTCTCGGATCAGTTTTCGCAGATGGAGATTGTTGAACAGTTGTTTTATAAAAACATTGGTAATGTTCATATTCCTGAACAATTGAATTGTTCAGATCGCTGCTAGACTCTATTTTTGTGATGTGCCTCTTAAGAAGCCCTCTCCCCAATTAGGGTCTTCGCGATAATCAGCCAACAACCGCAAATAAGCCCCTGCTTTTTATCTGGAATAATTGCCAAGGCGATTTAATTCAGAAAAAAACTAAACATGCTTTATTCTACTATTCAAGCTCCCAAGGCTTGGACACGACACCTGTCTGTATTATTGTTTGTATTTACACTGCTCTGGGGCCCATTAGTGCTGGCCCAAAGTCCCCCCGTGGAGGCTTGGTTTACTCCCGGTGAGTTTGAGAGTGGAGACGAATTGACACTGCATATTGATTATGGTTCGATGGAGACTCCTGTCGATCCAGCCACTGAGATATCTTTGACTTTTGCTTACGAAGAATTTGACATCACTTCTCAGCCAACGATGGATGTTACGGATAGTTGGTTTTGTGAAGATGGTAATTGTGATGCGTCGATCGAGGTATTTAATGAAACGCGGGAGCTAAAGGTTACGATTAGCCGGACTAACGGGCAAGCCGTTGGCGGTTTTGGAAGATTGGGGAAGGGGAAAGGGATCATCATCGAGATGGATGAGGTGCAAATGAAAAAAGAATCTCAGCCGATTCAACTCGTTTCGCAAGCGTTGCAGAATGACATTTTATCCTCTCTGAACTTTTCCTACGATGCCCAAAGCCAAGACCTAAGTATTCTCGGAGTAAAGGCTGAAACTTTGCAAGAGATTGTAGTAATCGGTATCAATGGAGAAATGATTTACAAAAGTGAAGGAAACTTGAAGACTAAAGTAATACTAGCGCCTCATCAGTTATACTTTATTCGAATTGCTACTACAGAAGGTGTATGGATCAAAAAATTCTGGCTCCAGTAGTGAGCTAGGCTCAAATTGCATTAGCCATTTTATGCTGAGTTTTCTCGATCAACCATAGAGGAGTGTTGAGCGGATGAGTCGTTTGAATTCGCAATAGAAGTTTCTCTAAGTCCTTTTTGGAGTCAGCCTTCAATAAAGCACGAAAAAGCCGCAATCGATTGAGCAAGGGTTTTTTGTTACCGTCAGACATATTTTGCCTAGATCGGATATACCGGTCTAGGTTTTTCAATTGCCCCAATAGCCATTCGACCTCATGGGGGCTTACTTCGTAGAACGCTTGTAATAGTAGGGTGCGGGCCTGAATCTCTTCACTAGATCTAGACAATCGCACTGGGCCGATCATCTGGATAACTTTTTCATAATCATTTTTTGTACTGTGATAGATCGCAATATTTAGCAGATAAACATCCTCCCTGCGTTCTTCTCGGAGCAAGGGTTTGTAATATTCAAGATAATGCTCTGCCTTGTCAAATTGTTTGCTTCGAATGCAAAAGGCGATCAGGTTTTTATAGTAAACTTCTGGTAAATATCCGTCGACTAATAAAAAGTCTGAAGAAATTGCCCACTCGAAAAGGATTAAGGATTGCTCCGCAAATTTGGGATCACCGGTTTGATTTAGCGCCCTGACATTATAATTGATCAGAGCGACCCATAAGGTCTGTAAATCACCCGGAGCAAGACCGGCCATACTTTGAATCTGCTTCAATAAATCTTCTAGCCGAATTGATTCATCGCCTATCAGTAGGAGAGTCATCTCTCTATATAATCGCAAGAAGGGTTCCTGTGCTAATAAGGCATTTTGGGGAATTAGTGCTAACAGTTCTGAGAGCAAAACGCTATCGGTTTCTTGACCGGTAATTTGCTTCTTAGCTTGATTGGTACTTGCGATCTCTAGTTTTGTCGATATCCACCAGAGGTCAAAATAGTCTTGAAACCTTTGATAAGAGGAAATATCTGTCTCTGATGTTTGTCCTCTCGAATGTAAAGGCCTATCGAGTTGTTGCCGATATGCTACTTGATACTCAATAACTTCTCGTTCTAATTCATATTTGAGTTTAAAAAACGCTCCATCTCTCAAAGGCCGTTTCTCCATCTCCCGATCAAATTTCCGTACTCCTTTTTCAAATTCGTCAGCTAAGTCTCGATCATAAAGTGCGCGTAATAAGGCGACTGCTTTTTCATCTTTTTGACTGCGAAACTGCTCGATCGCAAAAAACTCTTCAACCCATCCGGTGAGATCACGTGTAAGTTTTCGCAGACGGGCGTCATCAAAAGAGGTATTAGGATATAGAATTTGCCATATATTCTCACGCTGAGGAGGCTTTGGATAGGCCTTGCTGAGTATATGACAAAGCTGTTGTAGATAAGTCTGGCGATCTCCTAATTCGGCTTTAAGCCAGTGAGGAAAGCGTTTCCTTTCCTCCTGACTCATACTTTCGATCAAAATCCAGAGCTTACGTTTTTGCATGATGGGCTGTGGTCTTACTTATACAAGTTACGATTTCTGCTTGTGGGATTGCATATGGAGTTTGCTGGATATGAGGTGTGAAAGGTTTGAGCTGCATTTAGAGCGCAATCTGAAAACTGATTCAATAGATTGGAAATGAAATAAACCCCTACACCACATTCATGCGCCTATGCCCAATTTTCCACTCCGTAACCTAATGGTGGTCGGTGCCGAAACAGAAGTTGGCCAGCTATGCTGCCGCTTATTTTCTCATCTCGGCTACGATGTTCTTGCTACAGCTCCCGAGCCTATCCCAGCGCTCAATGTTCCCCAATTAGTGCTCGATGTCTGTGATGAAGAATCTGTCGCTAATGCCTTTAGGTTAGCAGTGGAAACTTTTGGTCCTTTTGGTATCCTCGTCAACGTTTCTGGTTTAGAAAGTGCTAGCCAAGCATATGAAGACCTAGCAGCTATGCAGGCTCAGCTTGAAAAGCGTTTTTTTGCCACTATCGGTATCTGCAAAAGTATGTTGCCTCATATGCGCCAAAGTGGTGGAGGATTGATCGTACAAGCAGGAGGCCTAGCCCCAGTTCCTAAAGAGCCTGAGCTAGTTTCTATTTACCAAGCAGTGCAATTTTCTATTTCGGGCATTACTACTCAACTCAATGCGGAAATCCGTAAGTTCAACGTCCAGATCGTCAATCTTGAGGACGAACAACCCCATCGGGTCAATTCGGTCAAGGAATGGTCGGTGAGAGATTGTTGGGCACCAGAGTTACACGCTGGTAGTTTTGCCGCGATCTTGTCCCAACTCAAGCTTGACCAGCCCTCTGAAAGTTTATCTGAGATGGAGATATTGAGATCCATCGCAGAGACGATCCGTCAGCATGATCCCAATGCCTACGACGCGCGTTTAGGGCGACTCAATCGCTTTAGTCCGCCACATTTAGGACTGGCGCTGGATGCGTTTCAACAAGCCGCAGGACGATCTATGGCTAGTCAGGATGATTACGTAAAATGCAAATTGAACTAAAACTACTTTATCTCGCTCTCGCATGGGGGCTCTACTATTTTACACATAGCTTTTTGGCGCTAGATACTTGCAAAGCGTGGGGGCGTTCCCGGCTAGGGCAAAAAAAATATCGCCTCCTCTATAATCTATGGTCTAGCCTCACAATCCTGCCCCTTCTATACGTTACATTGCGTATGGAAGGGGTTGCCCTTTGGACGAACGCTTGGCCTCTTCAATTGCTAGGGTGTGTGTTGATTTTAGGAGGATTGTTACTGGGCTATCGGGCCTTAAATGGCTATGATTTGGGAGAGTTTAGCGGCTTGGGACAAAATAGTGAGGAAGAGCTGCCTCTAGTAGTGGCTGGGCTCAATGCGTATGTCCGTCATCCCCTTTATAGTGCGATCTTGTTGTTGGTCTTTGGCTTAGGATTGCTGAGGCCTTTAGACACCCTTTGGGTAACGATAGGGATGAGTGTGGTATATATATTCTGGGGATCGGCATTAGAAGAACGCAAACTAATCAAGCGTTATGGCGAAGCCTACCAAAGCTATCGCCGGGAAGTAAAACGCTTTATCCCTTACCTTTTGTAATCTAGATTACATCCTCTTAAGAGATTGAACCATAAATTGCAGGCAAAATTAATTTAGAATATGTCAACATTTTTTGCGGAAAAACTTGAGCATACTTATAGCTACGAAGCATTCAACCAGATGGTCGGAACTTTGGTTAGTGAAGGAAAGACGACAGGGCCTCATCAATCTGATGCATTGTTGCACTATACGCAACTCAATCTCAAGCGCATGACTCGCTTAGACAAAACGTCTAAGCTACAAGCTGATCTCGCTGAAATGCTAGGTAGTTTGAAGAGAAAATATATCTGGCTAGTAATTACTGAAGGTTGGTGTGGGGATGCGGCTCAGATCATTCCAATCCTCAATGCGATGGCAGAAGTTTCTGATCAGGTCTCTTTGCGCTTGATACTGCGTGATGAGCATTTAGACTTAATGGATAAGTACCTCACCAATAATGCACGTTCTATCCCTGTTTTGGTCTGTTTGGATGCTGAAACCTTAGAGGAGATTGGTTTTTGGGGACCACGTCCTTTGGTGCCACAAAATATGGTGGTGAGTAATAAGGAGAACCACGAATTGACGCATGATGAGTTGGTACTCGAGTTGCAAAAGTGGTACAACAAAGACAAAACGTTGTCTATCCAACAAGAGTTATTGCGCTGTATGGAAAAATGGGAGACGGATAATTAATATCCACCTCCCATTTTTTAATGAAGTCTATAGCTATTGCTGCGGGTAAACTACCGTCGCGGCAAATACATTTTTAGCTGAAATCTCGCCAAAGACCTTTTTGATCAGATCCCCTCCTAAGCCGATGACATTAGGGTTGTCAGCGCGGAGGCGGGCGATTACTTCTAATTGTACATAAGCACCGGTTCCCGGAACTTCTAGGAGTACAGTACTACCTAAGGGTAAGGTCTTATGATAGCAATAATAGATGTTAGATGGCTTTTTGGCCTTCACTGGCTGGATGCCTCCTGTTTCGATTACTCGATTGTAATAGCGTCCAGTTTCGCGATCAACTACCTTCTCGACATAAGCATTATACTTTTGTTCAGCAGGCAACTCTAGAGGAGTCGCATTTGGATAATTGACGGGAGCATTGTTTGTGTTATCGGTAAATCCACCTAGATTACCGGCATCAGTCGAAAGACCATCTTCACCATTTGGGTAATAGACGAAATCGTCATTATAGCCAGGATTAGGATTGGTATAGACGGGCTTAGGCTGAGTGGCTCTAACAGCATCATCGATCACTAAAGCCATATCTGGACTGATATCTTGTCCTCGTCCTTGAGTGATGGTTAGTAGCGCTGTTTTGCGGCGTTCATTTTCAGGAATCTTAAGTGCTTCTGCATACAGGGCTGCTGCTTCAATATCAGCAGGCTCTAAGCTCAGCTTTTCATATCCTTGAATCCAGCCGGAAAATTCTTTTCGCTTATTGGTAAGGTGTACCCAACCATTTTGAAAGTCATCTAGGATGACAATCTCTCCGCCATAAAATTTGCCTTCTGTAACGGTACCTCTAGAATTAGGGGTTTCGTAGATCGGCATATTTTCGGTCAATACTACCACGCCACCGTTTTGGACGACGTAATTGCTTTGCACCCAGCCTTTGAGCCCGCGAGAGGTTTTGACATAGAGGTAATTGTGGCCATCTGATTTGACATAGCCTTCCATGCCTAAGTGTCGTAGCTCTTCGGTAAAGAGCACTGTACCTTTTTGCTCAGCTCCACGGCCAGGCTTTTTGTACAGGCGGATGTTTTGATAGGCGACTATCGAATGACCTTTTGCTTCGGTCCGTTCGTAGATGACGCCGTCTTCGTAAAAGATTTTGTCTCGACTGCGTCTGCGCAAGACTTCATCTTCAGTCTCTTGAAGTGGATCTGTGTTGGTTTGAGCAGTTAGACTGCTACCTAGCAAGAGCAATGTAAAGCACAGAATCCAATTGATGGGGTTCCGTTTCATATGTGAATTCAATATTTTGAGAATCAAAACTACTTAATGCTACAAATATATCCAAGTAAAATTAAGTGTTACTGCTTGATTTTGTTGCATTTAACACCCTTAACCTATACTATTACTTTGGGTCTAAGGTTTCATACTGCTTTGCGGATAGATAATGCTGATCTCTTTTGGAACATAATCACCATAAATTGCTTGGACGCAATCTGGGTGCAAGCCGATCATTGCTAGATTGTCTTTACGTAGGCGACTCACCACTTTGAGTTCTACAAAACCTTCGGTATTAGGGATTTGGATACGTAGGGTCGAACCAATCGGTAAGCTCTTATGATAGGCAACGTAAATAGAACGAGTTTTATTAGATCCATTGACTAGATAAATACCCCCTGTTTCGACTGTTTCTTGGCGTATTTGACCTGTTTGGGGGTCTTTTACACTTCTAAAATACCGATTACTATTGTCTTCATCTACAACTGGCATTGGGCGTTCCCGACGAGGGCTCGCAGTCTCAAAGTTTTGGCTACTTTGCGTATTTGCACTGCTGAGTAGGGGAGGCGTATCGGCGGCTATAGTATTTCCGCTGCGCGAACGCACAACATCCGCTATCGGAGACCCCATCTGATTGGCTTGTTGATATACAAGCTCCATTTGCTTCTGTCGTTTTTGAGGATCTTTTTCTGCCTCAACGGACATCAATAGAGACGCTAATAATAGATCTCTATCTTCCATGGTTATTTTGTTTCTACCCTCAATCCAGCCTTTTTTAGCTTTTCGCTTACCTGCTAGTCCCACCCAATTACCCGAAAAGCCTTCCACGATCACTAGATCGCCCGGCATAAATTGATCGGTGGTAACGGTCGTAACTGTTTGTGGTCTTTTGTAGATCAGACCACCTTCTAAGACTACGCCTAAGCCGATGCCTTTCACAAATAGGTATTCATGTACCCAACCAACCCGATTGTCCACAGCTAGCACTTTAAGATAGGTGCGGCTTTCGTCTGCGACATATTGAGACTCGCCGCTCCATTGTACGATCTCGCCGAAGCGAATCACTTCGATGGTTTTGGCAGACTTTCCTGGGGCGTCTTTCATGCTGACGCTTTCCCATGCACAATAGAGATCCGTTTGGGGAGTAGAAGCTTGACCCAATAGAGCTATACTTAACCCACAAAGCAGGCTAAAGAGAATTAAATGATTTTTCACAACGATTGGAATTTTTTGTCGTAAAACGATAACGACCGAAAGTGTATAGTAATAAAAACTAAACAAAGTGTACAAAATGTTTATCTCCTATAACGTATGATGATAAATTAGAATTGTCCTATTCTTGTTTGATTTTTTCTTACAAATTCGTTATCATTGATATAGTAGTAAACAAGATGAGAACACTACGAAATCATTGTTATTTCATGTACCAACCTCAGGTGATTTGTTCTAAACACAAGTTGCTTGGGATAGAGTGAATTGATTTTTCTGATTATAGATCAAAAAATTAGCAGCTCTATCCCCCAGGGATAGGGCTTTTCTTTTGTACAGGTAATAAACCCATATTCTATGAAGTCTCAGTCCAAAAATCGACTACTGCAGCTACCGCGTCAAGAGTTGATTCGTTTATGCAACGAGAAGTTAGTATTAGCAGCCAGAGACCTAGCTGAATTTACCCAAAATGGCCTTAATGCTAGTTTTATCGTCGCTTTAGCCCACAAATGTGAGCATTTTGAGCAAGACCTCCAGCATCCTTCTCAGGCTATCAACCTGTACAATCAACGTGAGTCCAAACGTATTGAGAAGGAAATCATGGAAGGACTTACTTATATCTGCGACCTAGGCCGAAGGATATGGTCCAAAAATCCAAATAAACGTGATGATTATGCGATCTCGGTAACTAAGTCTGGGCGATTTGCTGAGTCTGGTTCTGCCAATGTCGCTTAGTCAATTGAGCATTTGAAAATATTAGCGAGGCTTATGCCTCGCTTTTTTTTTGCTTTGAAAGCACGGTTGAGCAAACATTTTACCAGAATGAACTAATCGTTCTGCGAAGAAGAAAACCTTACACCGATGTTTTACTGCATAGATAGTAGTGGCTGCATGTAAGAATTTGTGCATGATTGTCGAAATCGATTACGATACTTGAAGAGTTTAATCTGTCAAATTCTCAATTTTGCTGATGATGCAGGGATTTACCTTCGGTAAACAAAAGACTTCATTCCTCTAGAAGCTAAATATTATTCTTCGCGTAGAATTTCCGCCGGATTACGCTTACTACTCCCCAAAGTCTGCATGCCAACAGTCATTAGTACCAAGCTTATCAATCCTAGAAGACTAAATAAATAGGCCCAAAACGAAATATCCTCATGGTAGGCAAAATTGTCTAGCCATAGGCTTAGGCCATAATAACTAAGGGGAATGGCCACTAGACTACCCAAGAGCAATACTGTCAGGTATTCTTTACTGATGAGCATAAGCAGATCGCTAAACTCCGCACCAGTGATTCGTCTAATCGCAATCTCCTTCATCCGACTCTGCATCGAATAAGCGACCAAGCTAAATAGCCCTAGAAAAGCAATCAAAATGGCGATGAAGCTTAGATTCATCAATAAGCTTAGTTGAGTGCGCTCGTTCTGGTACAGACGATCAAACAGCTCATCCAAAAATTGATACTCAAAAGGATAAGTAGGAAATAATTCATTCCATAGAGATTGGATGTCGGCGATGCTTTGCGATACGTTTTCGGTATCCACTTTGAGCAAAAATGTGCGTAGCCAAATCTGCTCCACTACCATGATCGTCGGATCGACAAGGTTTTTGAGCGTTTCCTGATGTACGTCTTCGACTACTCCTGTTATGGGACCTTCTGCTAGTTCGAAACCGGCAATGGTCCAGCTGATTTGCTGTCCAATGGCATCTTCTGGCCTTTGCCAGCCAAGCCGCTTCATCGCGGTCTCGTTGATCAAATAGCGGCGAGGCTGACTACTGAGATATTGGGCGGGAGTATAGGTATCGTCAAACTGAGGCGCTGCTTGAAAAGCATACTCTCCTGAACGGTCCTCTCCAGCGATTAATTTGATCCCCATCATTTCAAAGAAACCCGCACTAATTACCTGCATATCGAGCATGGGCGCTTTTGCTGGATCTTGGTTTTTGCCAACCACATAAGTAGGGCCAACATCTCTGATCTCACGAGAGGGGACTTCCATACAGGCACTTACATGCGTGATGCCGTTGATTTTTTGGGCCCGCTCGCGGAACAAGGGATATTTATCTGTTACCGGATTGGGGATCATGCTTATGGCAAGCACTTGCTCAGTTTCCATCCCTAATTGATTATCGTGAAGAAAACGTACTTGGTTTTGAGCTACCCAAGTGCTCGCTAAGAGAAGAGTCGCAGCAGCAAATTGGATGCCTACTAAAATGCGCTTGAAGCGGTAGGCGGCTTTGTTTTGGCCAAACTTGATGGCTTTGCCTCCTCTGAAGATGGAGCTGGAAGTTGAAGAAGACAATACTAAGGCCGGATAAATACCCGCTAAGAGTCCTCCTACTAGCGCAAATAGGAAAATAGCGCCGACTAATGAGAGAGGATTGATGAGGGAGGGAATCTCCACCAAATCTAAAAAGTAAGGCATGATAAGCGAACTGATGCCAAGACTCAGGATCGCCGCGAGCAAATTGTACAAGACCGACTCAAGCAAAGCCAACAAAATTAAGCGTTCGCGACTAGCGCCTAAGACGAGACGCATCCCAACTTCTTTGGAACGCCCAATTGCGAGGGCACTGCTGAGATTGAGGTAGTTGATCAAGGCGATCAGCAAAATGAAGATCCCTACAAACAGAAACACTTGGATATAGAGAGAATCGCCGTTGGGGACCATCTCGCGGGCTAAATGCGAATTGAGGTGGATGTCTGGCAAGGCTTGAAAGATGAATTCAAGTCGTCCATTAGGATCATCGCCATTATGTTGAGCGATGAATTCAGGGATTTTGGCACGCACGGATTCAATATTTGCCCCTTCTTCAAGCAAGATATAAACATAAGCCCACCAGCTCCTCTCTTGCGGATTTTGGTATGACAGCAGGATATCCACTGGCATATGGGTATTGCTGGGGAGGTCTTGCATGACGCCACGGACCGTATGGCCCACTTCATCGGTCGTATGATCTCCCACCACAAAGACTTCTTTGCCAATTGGGTTTTCGTTGCCAAAGTATTTTTTAGCTAAACTCTCTGTGAGAACGATAGAGTAGGGGTCTCTAAGAGCAGTTATTGGATCGCCTTGGAGGAGTTTGAAGTCAAAAACTTGAAAGACTTCAGGATCGGTAACAAAGGTATGAGGCGCGCGAAACTTTTGTTGCTCGATGCGGATAGAACGTCGCTGTTGGTTCTGAAAACGTATGAGATGTTTGATCTCCGGTATTTCCTCCGGCAAATCGTTGATATAGTCTAAGTGAGTCCTTGCCCAATGCGTCTCAAAGCCCCCATTGATATAATAATACTGAGAAGCGCGATAAATACGATCTGATTTGGTATGGAAATCCTCAAAAGAAGTTTCGTGAATCAGATAAGCACCGACCAACAAAGTTGCGGTATAACCAATCGCCAATCCGATAAGATTGAGGCTAGCATAAAGTTTATTTTTGAAGTAGTTGCGAAATACGACTTTGAAGTAGTTACGGATCATTGTGTGGGCTTTGTCTGAAGTACAAGTACAGCTAAGATCCGTTCAATTAAGCCACAAAAAAAAGCAGATTATCTGATGATAATCTGCTTTAGTAAGTGGAGCATAGCGGAGTCGAACCGCTGACCTCCACACTGCCAGTGTGGCGCTCTAGCCAGCTGAGCTAATGCCCCAAGTAAAAAACTTGGCTTTAGCGAAGCGCTTGTCCTGAGGATCAAACGAAGGAAGCTAATGCCCCAAGTACAAAAATTAGGCTTTAGTGAGTCGCTTTTCCAAAGGATTAAACGATAGAAACTATTGCCCCATTTTTAGCGGGAAGACAAAAGTAGATTTTTCTATTTTAATGTCCAAACTTGCCACCTAATTTTAAGGCTGCTACCTTTAGACAAAGAGTCCTTATATGCAAATAGGTCCTGGCTTTCGCAAAGTGTATGGTTCGATCATCCTACTGCTAGTTACCTCTATCATTGGGATAATCGGATTTCATCTCATTGAGGACTACAGCTGGCTCGATGCGGCCTATATGACCGTCATTACGATGAGTACGGTAGGTTTTGGGACTTTGGGAGAGCTGTCGAGCGGTGGGAAATTATTTTCTATCTTTCTCATCACCATCAGTGCCGGTATCTTTGTCTATGCGATTACTACTCTAAGCACATTTGTGATCGAAGGAGAGTTTCAACATTTTTTCAAGCGTTATCAGGTGAATAAACAAATCGAGAAAATATCGGATCACATTATTATCTGTGGCTTAGGGCGCAATGGTAGGGAAGTCGCCAAGGAGTTGGCCGCCCAAGAGACACCTTATTTGATCGTAGAAGAAAATGAAGAAGTGATCAAAGACTTCTTAGAGCAATACCCAGAAGCATTGATCTTACAAGGAGATGCGACTCACGATGATGTGCTCGAAAACGCCAATATCAACAAAGCCAAAGGCTTGATCAGTGCCTTAGCTACTGATGCCGAAAATGTATTCATCACTCTTACGGCTCGTGAAATGAATCCTAAGATCAAAATCGTGGCCAGAGCTTCGCAGGAGTCTTCTGTCTCTAAGTTGCGTAGGGCAGGGGCCAATGAGGTGATTATTCCTAATTTGTTGGGAGGGCGGAAGATGGCCAATGTATTGACACGACCTGCTTTAGTGGAGTTCTTGGAAATGGTTTCGGGTGATAGCCGAGTCAATAAGCTACACCTTGAGGTCGTATCATGTGAAGCGCATGGTATGTTGTTAGGCAAAACGCTGGCAGAGTTAAATCTACGTTCCAAAAGTGGTGTATTGGTGCTAGGACGTAAGTCCGGCAATCTCCCGGTAGAACTCAATCCCAGTGCTCATAAGCAAATAGATGCTAGTGATCGATTATTTATCATTGGCAGTAATGAACAAATCGCTCACTTTCGAGAAAAATATTTGACTTAATCTGCTTAGATGCCTTCCCTGCTTTTTTCAGATCCCAAGATTGGAAGTCTACGCATACAGCTGAGTGATCCTCGCCTGCCTGCCAATTTGCAGCGTGAATTAAGCAAACTAAGCGGACTACGCTTTGAGTGTAAAGGCTTAGGCTTGACCGACTTTCAAAATTCGGCCCCACCAGATCAGTATCCCTATTTTTTTGAGTGGCAGCAGCTTGAGATTTTTTATGAGGCCCTAGCCGGGAACGCTTTTACGCCTCCCTATGAGTTGCGCATGAACCAACAAGCGACCGCTTTGCGCTCGCAAGAAAGCAATGGTACTCATAAATTATTTGGTACGCTCAGCCTTGCCGACTCAGTAGGTTATACTGATATCGGCATATATGACAGTAAAGGCCAAGAGGTCTTTTTGTTAGAAACTGAAGTCTTTCCCCAAAAGCTTGATTATAAAACTGACTTTCAGTTTATGCTCGGCGAGATCAATCAAATCTTACATGGTCTGGCTTATGATTACCTCCGTAAAACCTATGCGCTTGCCGCCCCAGACCGTACTAAAGCGAGTAATGCGCTTGATTGGCTTAGTTTACTCAAGAGTTTAGGCCAGAGCTTGGTCCAAAGTTTGGACCTGATTTTACGGCTCCCGCAACACAAAATCCTGCGCAGCATCAGCATCCAGCCTCGCGAGCGAGTCAAACGTCCAGCGCCTCCGGCCCAGACGAGTCGCTGGTTGCTACGCAATGCGGCTAAGGCCCACACCCACCTCCCCGCATTACAGCGCAAACCCACTTTCGATACGCCCGAAAATCGCTTCGTCTTTTGGGCTACCCAACAGATCGTTCGCCAAGGCGAATATCTCCTCCCACAACTAAGTGAAGCCGACCAATCACAGCTAAAGCAAGTCTTTCGTCGATTGCGATTGCGTTTAGAAGATCCCATATGGCGAGAAGTCTCCCCCTATCAAGCAGGCGCCAACGACTCGCCTATACTAAGAGCAGCGCTGGGGTATCGAGAATTTTACTTACGCTATTTGTTGCTGCAAAATGGCTTGAAACTGAGTGATTCGGGGCTTTTTAAGCTGGACTATAAACGTATCTCGACCCTTTACGAATATTGGTGCTTTCTTAAATTGGTACAAATATTAAAGGATGATCCTCGCTATGAATTGGTCGGGCAGGAGTTGGTACACATTCGACATGATGGTTTGCGGCTGCGTTTGGCTAAAGGAGAAGAATCGAAATTACAGTTTAGGCGTTCTGGCACAGAAGAGTATATAGACCTCTGGTACAATCGAAAGTTTGCCGAAGGCGAGAGTCATACCTTTGTCCAGCAACCTGACATATTTATAGAATTTCAAAAAAGCGGCTATCAGCAAGCCTTTCGTTATGTGATTGATGCCAAATATCGCTTTGATCGAGGTAGTGAATCGGCCGTAGACGCCTATGGTCCACCTAGAGATGCGATCGCTCAATTGCATCGTTATCGCGACGCGATCCTCAGCAACAAAAGCCGCAAAGACAGTTATACCTCTGCCCTGAAAAGCTTAGGTGGGATCGTAGTATTCCCCTATCCCAAAGCAGAAGGAAATTTCCGCGCACATCGTTTTTATCAAAGTTATTTATCGGTCAATATTGGCGCGATTCCGATGCGGCCCGGCCCTCAAGTATCGCATCAATTATTGCGCGATTTTTTAGATCAACTGTTAGAGCGTTCGCCGGAGGCATTGTATGAGGAAGTGATTGAGTATGAGCGGGCTGACCAGCGTAAAGCTATCGCTGAGATGGAGGCCAAGGTATTGATTGCTACGATAGTGGATGACGCCTACTACGGCGAACGCTTCCGTTATCATCTTGCCGAAAAGGAGTTTTACGTTCCTTGGCAGGCTGGGGGAGAGGAGGTGCAATATTTGGCCTTGTACGATCAGCGCGAAGCTGCGATCATTGGTTATGGCAAAGTGAATAAATATGAAGTGTTGACGCAAACTCAGTTAGATCGTAAAGACTTAGCTTGGTCCGTTCGCCTACGGCAGAACGCTTATCTCTCTTATCAGTGGGAGGATTGGCAAAGTTGCTATTTGGCTTATCCCGCTATGGCAGCTGGCGGCAATATGCTCAGTCGTAAGCGGGCCTTATTGCTCGCTTTAGATGATAATAATGCTAGTGCATTAGCTTTGGATACTTACGCATGGTTTCGTGTATGGGAAGAGGTAGTTACAATCGATCCCAATTGTCGCTTGCAAAAACACGAAGAAGGCCTTAGTATTCGTTTTGAATACCAAGGCCAAAAATTGAGCCTTAGACAAAGATCAGACGACCAATTTTACATCATGCAGCCTCCGGCACGGAAATGGGTCTATGATTTGAAAAATTCATTGCAGCTTTGGCTGCGGCAGCATATTCAATTATAACTAGGAGATACTCTTATGTTCCGACTCACATTATTGCTTTTCCCCCTCCTTCTACTCACTTCCACGATTCTTCCGGCTCAAGCTCCAGAGCAATCCGAGAAGATGCTTTACAATCTGATGTCTTCAGGCATATTGAAGACCTATAAAGATTATCGTTCCGAAACGGAAAAATACGTCGCTCTCTTCAAAGCTCGCCAAGCAGAATATCGAGTGGAGGACATGATCGAATTGCAATCCACTTATGGGCGTACGGCAGAAGCCTTTGAGGATTATATCTACGAAATCCGTAACGATCTCCTCGATAAGAAAAAGCGCAAAGAGATCAAAAAAGACCCCGAAGGCTATGTAACTACCCGCCTTACAGAACTCAATCAGGTCTATCTGGAATACTATCAGATGCGTTTTCGTCCCGCTTATGCGGCTATCTGTGAAGATCCCGGTTCTATGGCTCAAATGGGGCGTCGTAGCATTCCACCTGAAATTCCGATTGCCCTCATCGCCCCGATCACTAAGGCGACCATGGAAATCATCTCCTATATCGACGGCAAAAATACCCGCGATCTCGAATCTCTCAAAACCCTTCTCGAAAAGGAATGGGTGGAACCCAACCGCTTTAGGGCGTGGGAAGAGATATGACATCATCAATTGTAGCGACGCAAAATCTTGCGCCGCTACAATTGATGATGTCCCTAACGCTCATTAGGGAAAAATCATTTTCCTATGGGTTTTCATAAGTAACTTGAGTAATTTTCCCCTAGCAAAGGAGAATTATTTATCGAGCATTTATGAAAAAGGACCGCATCTTGATTACGGGTGCTAACGGCCAGATTGGTACCGTTTTGACCCAAACCCTGCGAACGCGTTTTGGTGCCGAGCAAGTTTTAGCCACCGATATCGTAGCCAGAGAGGCCAATACGGAGCTTTTTGAGGTTTTGGATATCCTTGACGGAGAACGCTTTTCCGCCCTCGTTGAGCAATATCAGATTACTCAAATTTATCACTTGGCGGCGATTTTGTCGGCTAAAGGAGAGGCTGATCCGCTCCGGACTTGGGACATCAATATGAAGGGCCTTTTCAATGTCTTAGAGCTATGTAAAGAGCATCAAATCAAGCTATTTTTTCCTAGTTCGATTGCGGTATTTGGTGAGGAGTTTCCCAAAGAAAATACTCCTCAATATGCGCCTCTTTTTCCTACTACAGTTTATGGCATCAGCAAGGCTGCCGGTGAAAACTGGTGCGCTTATTATCGTGATCGTTATGACTTAGATATTCGTTCTTTGCGTTATCCTGGGATTATCGGTCATCAGTCTGACGCCGGTGGCGGAACGACGGATTATGCCGTAGAAATTTACCATGCTGCGCTTAAGACGGGCAAATATGAATGCTTTTTATCGGCAGATACGGTTTTACCGATGATCTATATGGATGATGCGATCCGAGCCACTATCGAATTGATGGACGCGCCTAAGGAAAGTCTCAAAACGATCAATAGTTATAATCTATCTGGGATTAGTTTTAGCCCCGCAGAGATTGCCGCATCTATCCAGCAACATATACCAGACTTTACGATCACATATGAGCCTGATTTTCGCCAAAAAATTGCTGATTCCTGGCCTCATACCATAGACGATAATGCTGCTAAAAACGAGTGGGACTGGAAAGTAGC
The DNA here is from genome assembly GCA_045106675.1 of Bacteroidia bacterium. Classification (GTDB taxonomy): domain Bacteria; phylum Bacteroidota; class Bacteroidia; order J057; family J057; genus JBCAWW01. The sequence goes on along the minus strand of JBGCFA010000294.1, from coordinate 1,669 downwards.
CTATGATCTTGAAAGCATGACTGCTGACATGCTCCAGCAGCTGCGCAAACGCTACTCAGTCCTTAGCAAGTAATCGCTTTCTACAAATCAAGTATTCACTCACTCAACAATTTTACTCAATATGTATACATCCGTCGAAACTGAGCTAAAGGCCGAACTCAAAGAAATCGAAGAAGCCGGCCTCTATAAGCGCGAACGCATCATTACCACTCCCCAAGCTGCGGAGATTAAAGCGCAACCCGGAGGGGAAGTGTTGAATTTTTGTGCGAATAACTATCTAGGACTATCTTCTCATCCATCGGTGATTGATGCTGCGAAGGCCGCGATTGATACGCATGGATTTGGGATGTCTTCTGTCCGTTTTATTTGCGGTACCCAAGACATCCACAAAGAATTAGAGCAAAAAATCGCTGATTTTGTGGGTATGGAGGATGCGATACTTTATGCCGCTGCTTTTGATGCCAATGGTGGTTTATTCGAACCGATCTTAGGCAAAGAAGATGCTATTATCTCTGATTCGCTCAATCATGCCTCGATTATCGATGGGATTCGTCTCTGCAAAGCAGGCCGCTTCCGTTATAAGACCAATGATATGGCTGATCTTGAAGTGCAACTTCAAGCAGCCAAGGGCGCGCGCCGTCGTTTGATAGCTACGGATGGGGTCTTTTCTATGGATGGAACACTCGCCCAATTAGACAAGATTTGTGATTTGGCCGATAAGTACGATGCCATGGTGATGGTCGATGATTGTCATGCGAGTGGTTTTATCGGTAAGACGGGTCGCGGCACTGCCGAACACCATAATGTGCTTGGTAGAGTCGATATCATCACTGGTACCTTTGGTAAGGCATTAGGTGGTGCTTCTGGTGGCTTTACAGCAGCTCGCAAAGAGATCGTTGAAATGCTCCGTCAGCGTTCACGTCCTTATTTGTTTTCTAACACTTTGGCACCTGCTATCGTAGGCGCTTCGATCAAGGTGCTAGATCTCTTGATGGCCTCTACTGATCTGAGAGACAAATTAGAAGGCAATGCCAAATATTTCCGTAAAGCGATGAATGAGGCTGGTTTTGATATCATTCCCGGTGAGACACCTATCGTTCCCGTGATGCTTTATGATGCTAAGCTATCACAGCAATTTGCTGATGAATTACTGAAAGAAGGGATCTACGTGATTGGATTCTTTTTCCCAGTAGTACCTAAAGAAAAAGCGCGTATCCGAGTACAAATTTCTGCGGGACATGAGCAAGCTCATCTTGAAAAAGCCGTAGCTGCTTTTATCAAAGTTGGTAAGAAGCTAGGCGTGATATAAGCCTCGTTGGTAAAAGCTAAATTATACTACCGCCGACAGCGTTTTAAACTCTGTCGGCGGTTTTGTGATATTTAAGTAATCTGGAGCGAATTCTAGTAGGGCATTCCGTTCGGAGAACGTTAAAACTTTTGGTTCTCTGACAAATTCCGTGGTACGGAGCATTTTGATAAAATCTGATGCCTTCTAGGGTAAAAGGTTTTTATTTTTGTTGTATAACATCCCCCATCCAAGACGGCCCCTTCAAATGGGCCTGATGTAAAATTTGGAAGGATTTCATCCCTCACTAAAACCCGCTAGCACCTTTGAAGGGGCGTTTGCGGAAGGGGATGTTTCAACTCGAAAAGCAATGCTTTTGACTCA
>JBGCFA010000293.1:0-7525 GCA_045106675.1 Bacteroidia bacterium | reverse complement strand
AACTATGACCGCTGGGATATCTGTTCAGATGCATGCAATAATGGCGTATCTAAGGGCATAAGAGTATTTGAGTTTACAAAAAGTGCTTTGGTCCGTAAATATGGAGAGGAATTTTATACTGCTCTAGAGACTATAGTAGCTCAAAAAGAGAGCGAGAATGAGGAAATTACTGAGTAGCCAATACGCTATTAGCTCAACCATTTCCCTAACCACATACTCGCTAAATGTCTTTTTTATGTCGCTTAAGTTCCATCGTAGGAATCATTTTATTCGTATGTAACAAATTGAGTACTTGGGTGTAAACCCTAAAGTACCTATGCGCAGTTTTACCCCTTTTCACCTTGCTGCGTTCAGCTTTCTGTTATGCCTCTTTTCTTTTTCTGACGCCCGCGGCGAACGCTCGGCTCCAGAAAAAGCTTCCTTGATTGTATTAAGCCAACATTTTGGTCTCAACAACAAAGTGTTTTTGAGCTGGGAAGCAACCCTTGGCGAAAGGCCCAATTATTGGGTAGTTGAACGAGCCAAAATTGATGGCGATTTTCGTGCAATCAGTCGATTGAATGTAGATGATCCCCTCGTATTTGTAGACAATGCTCCTTGGCCTAGCGCTCGCTATCGAGTCAAAGCTGTATGGAAAAATGGCAAGCAGACTGTCAGCAATTATGTCGCTTGGCGAAGTGTATCTTTATACTTCCCTTTAGAAGTATCCGCTCAATCGGATGTAGATGAATTGGTGTTTGCTTTTCCGGAGACCACAGAGGATATGTTTTTCAGCATTTATGACGCCAATGGTAAGCACGTCAGTCAAAAAATCATTGATCCCAGAAGTACCCATTTGGTTTTAGAGACCCAAGCGTTCTCCGAAGGAGTCTATATCCTCGAAGTCCAATACGAAGGAGAAGCCTATCGCACACGGTGGCGTAAATACTAAGGCCCCAAATAGCACCCAACACCAAATTGCAAGGATTGCAGCGATAATCTCGCTGGTCCTTTCTCATCCGTATCTATCGAAAAACTAGAATAAATTCCTTCGGTGGGGAGAGTTTGCAAAAAACTCAAGAAGAAGTAAAGGTTTCGAGTAGGTTGAAAACTTGGACTTATCCGGAAGTATGGATTAAAGCTATCATCGCGAGATCGAAAATAGTAGCCCGTCTGCTCATCATTGCAGCCATCTTCGTAATGAGTAACTTTTCCAGCCTCTAGCATCAGCCGTATTTTGCGCCAACGCACAAAGCTGTGGATACTGAGACCTCTAAATTTTCGACTAGAATAGCCCCATTGAGAAACTCCCACCGTCATGTGATGATTGATACCGATACCGGCAGATTTGCCCAATCTTATCCCTAAGCCTAAGCTATGGGTAAATTCGAGCGGAGCACAATAGGGGGAAACACTGATGCCTGTACCGAGTTCGGCAATGGCGTAAAAAGGAGCAGCTTTCTTTTCATTGGTACTTGAGGTTTGGGCCAGCCCCTTCCCTCCTACCACAAGCAAGATCACGAAAAGACCAATAACATGAATTCGTTTCATAGTCTTTAGTTTGATATTACTCCTAATAAAGGTACAAAGAGCCTAATCATTTCCCAATTAAGTTGCTTGAGGCCTATCATCGTTTAAACATTGCATTTTAAAGCAGCGTATTAGGAGAGATATTTAATCTGTGCCTCTCTACTATCAATCACATATAAGATGAAAGAAATCCATAAAGTGGGACATCCGGTTTTTATTTTGAGCTTAACGTTGCTCATTTTGAACGACTGGTTTTTTAAGACGGCTTTCCATAATGAAATAACGGGGAAACTATCTGATTTCGCGGGTCTTTTTGCTTTTCCATTTTTGATTAGTCTCCTTTTGCCTAAGCACAAAAAGTCCATCCATATTTTGACTGCTCTGCTATTCATTATTTGGAATAGTGAGCTTTCGCAAGTCATCATTAGCTATCTAAACCAGCTTAGCATACCCGTTGGCCGAACAATTGACATTACAGACAATATCGCCTTGGTATCCATTTTAGCTTCTTATCATTGCCTCAACCACAAGCTTGTGTTGACTTTAAAACCCTGGTTTCAGAAGGGGTTAATAATGGTTTCTTGTTTGGCTTTTATGGCGACCTCTCTTCCACCACAGGAATACCGAGCCTATGTCAATATTGACAAAGAGTACACATTCGAATTTTCGAAAAGAGAATTGGTTTCAAGGTTGAATATGGTTCAGATTAAAGAGGTACATAGGGTCAATAAGTACTCTGGCGCTGTCGATTTTGATTCCAAGACTAATGTATTTCATTATGAAGGGCATTCAGATACCCTTGCTTTGATACTTGATCCTGATGTTTTAAGAGATCAGGATACAATCATGCTTAAAACTGCTTTGGGAAAAATAATGCTAAGCGGGGATCAGACAAATTCTCAGTTGAAACTTCTGACTGTTTACAAAATTATCCCCGCTTCTGATGAAAAGGATTATCGAGCAAAAGCGATTAAGGAATTTGAAAAACGAATCGTAAACGAAATAAAAAAATACCGATAAAGACAGATCTCTTCGTCGACAAAATGATACTCCATTGTCTAGGCATCGTATCAAAAAACCGGGACTGCCTTACAGACAATCCCGGCCACTACTACAAAAACCCTAAATACATCACAATGCATGCTTCGGTTAGCTGCTAATGCAGCCGCATATACCGATTGCTATGCTTGCGCTATAAAATTTATACTATGCGTCCTAATGACGCGTCGAAAACGCTATGGCTTACTGCCTATTATGTACTCTATCGTTCTCGGAACGAGGCCCCATAAAGAGGGCTGCCGATCCTATCTTAACTGATCTCGATCGAGCGGGTACCTTTGTCTTGAGCCTCTTCCCTTTTGGGTAAGTTGAGGTATAAAACCCCCTGTGCGTAACGAGCGTTGATTTTGTCTCCCTCTACGGTATTGGGTAGGGTGAACGAACGCTCAAAGCTGCCGTAGCGAAATTCACGGCGCGTATACTTACCAGTCTCTTCCTTCTCCTCCCTTTCATTCTTCCACTCAGATGAGATAGTGAGGACTTTGTTATCAATTTTGATATTGAAATCTTCTTTGCTGCGTCCAGGAGCTGAGACTTCAAGGCTAAAATGAGTGTCTTCCTCTTTTACATTGACTGCGGGCATATTGCTACCGCCATTGACGAAGTTTAACTCTTCTCCAAAAAAGTCGTTCAAAAAGCTATTGAAAGTGGGGAAATTGTGATTGTTTTTTGCTGCAAGTTTCATCTCTATTTTATGTTTTTTGTTGTGGCAAATGTTTGATTGAAATACATGAATAGGGAATCAATATGTGTTCCATGCCCCTAATCGCTGCCGAATCGACAAAAACCAGATGCACACACTGCCATAATGGCTGATTTTATAATGATAAAGTGCCAATATGTCAGCATTGGCTTTCCCAGTAGAAACTTTTAGCTTTAAGCGCAGTACAAAGTGGGCTAGCACATACCTATGTTGTTGTTACAGGATTTTATTGATAAGCTAAACCTCGGGGAGTGGGGCAATGAATTTGTTCAAGAGGCAATCATTGCCATCATCTTGGGCCTAGTGGCAGTATTTGGCCGGATTGGTATCAAATGGTATCGTCAATCTCGAAATCGTCAACTCAAAAAAGACCTCCACCCCTACTTTTCTACTGCCGACATCAAAAAGGCGACTCAGTTTTACGTACCTACTCAATTTCAAAGCGTACCTCCGTCTCAACATGGCGAACTGATCCAAGCCAATGCAGTGGCCGCTCGCCAAAGGTTGATTCCTTTTTTTCTAAAAAAGGCCTTTCATCCCGATAATGATCATCAGCGATTTTATATAGTCCTCGCTGGCTCAGGTATGGGCAAGACGACCTTCATGATCAATCTTTACGTTCGCTATTTGCGCTATGCCAGGCGGAGAAGGCGATCCTTTCTCGTGAGATTGCTGCCATTGGGTTATCCTGAGATATTACAGCGCATCGACGAAATCCCCAATCAATCTGAAACCATATTACTCCTAGATGGGCTGGATGAAGATCCCCAAGCCGTCCGTAACTATCAAAAACGGATGGAGCAAATTCTCAAACGAGTAAAGGATTTCCGAGTAGTGGTATTTACCTGTCGTACCCAGTTTTTCCCTTCTGAAGAAGACGAACCTAGAGAGACTAAAGTGGCGCGTTTTGGTAGTTATCAGGGTTTTCAAGAATTTGCCAAGATGTACCTGGCTCCTTTTTCGGAAAAGGATATCAAGCTATATCTCCGTAACAAATACGGTTGGTTCAAGCATCAAAAAAAGAAGCAAGCCCTCGAGATCGTCAAGCAATCGCCCAATCTCATTGTGCGGCCTATGCTCCTAAACTATATTGACGATCTACTGGAAGAGACGCGGCACTATGATTATACCGTGCAATTGTATGAGGTATTGATCAAAAAGTGGATTGAGCGAGAAGCGGACCGCGTCCTTGCCGAACGCCGCGATCACTTTAGAGAAGAATTGTTTCGCTTTTCGCAAGAGATTGCCATCAATATTTATAAAAACCGCGCCCATCGCAAAGGCTTATTTATCGGGCAGCATGAGATCAAAGCTTTTGCGGATCGCCATAAGATCCAACTAGGTGAGATTGAGATGCGCAGTCGTTCCTTGCTCAATCGTAATGTCGAAGGGCAATATAAATTTGCTCATAAGTCAATTCTCGAATTCTTCTTGGCTCGTGAAATGGTAGAGAATCCGTCCTTTGCTCAGACCTTTGTCTTTGAAAGCATGGATCAGGCTCGTCACTTTCATCGCGAATTGCTCATCATCAAGCATACTCAACCTTGGCTCAAAGGCCAAAAAGGCAAGGGTGAAGTCGTTCTCGAAGAGAATGAACTAAGAGATCCCGCCAGTCTTAAAGCAGGCGAGTTTTGGCGGATCACGGAGTTAAGATTAGAAGAACTGAAAACTGTTCAAGTAGTCGCGCCTCTCAATCGTCTGCGTAAACTCCAATTAGATCGCACCCAAATCAAAGCATTGGAGGCGATTGAGGATTTGCAAGACTTGGAGTCTATTTCGATTGCCCATACTCTTATCAGCGATCTCAAACCGCTCGGTAAGCTCGGTGAGTTACAGCAATTACATCTTGATCATTGCCCGGTATCAGATTTAACGCCAATCAAGCATCTCCGCAAATTGCAGAGCCTCACTTTTGCTCATACCGAAGTTGAGCAAGTCGATGCCTTGTATGAATTATTCGAACTAGAGAAACTACATTGTCATCATACGAGCATCAAAGACATTGCTCCGCTACGCAAACTCAAGATGCTCAAGGCACTCCATATTAGCCATACGCCCTTGGCGAACGCTAACCCGATTCGATCTATGGATTCGCTCCAATCTCTCGATCTGAGTTATACCCGCATCAGCGATATCCAGGCCCTCAAATCATTGGAGCACCTCAAAGCCCTGCGTTTGGCCTACGTCCCAGTTTCAGATATAAAGCCTCTCGGCAATATGCCCAATCTGCAACGGATACACCTGCAAAAAACTGAGGTCAAAAACCTTAGTCCTCTCTATGATTTGCCCAAACTCAAGCATCTACAAATCAGTCCGGGACAGATCGACGAACGAGAGATCGCAGCGTTTTGCGAAGCACAACCACAGTGTAAGCTAGAAATGAAGTAGCCCTAGGACGTTTTATACGGCGAAAATGCCTACCTTTGCCCTCTGATTGAAAACTATTTCTATGTTAAATCTCGTTCTATTTGGCCCTCCTGGGGCTGGAAAAGGCACTCAGTCTGCCATCATCATTGAAAAACATGGCCTAATTCACCTCTCTACAGGAGATATGCTACGCGCTGAAAAAGCGTCTGGCTCAGAACTTGGCCAACGTGTAACTGCAATCATGGATGCAGGAAAACTTGTAAGCGATGAAATTGTCATCGAGCTTATCCGCAAGCGTTTGGAAAGCAATCCTGAAGCTGCTGGATTTATATTCGATGGCTTCCCGCGTACCGTAGCCCAAGCAGAAGCATTGGACATATTGCTCACAGAGATGAATACGAGCATCAGTTATATGGTAAGCCTCAAAGTCCCTGACGAAGAACTCGTTACCAGATTGGTAAAAAGAGGACAGGATAGCGGACGAGCAGACGACAACGAAACGACTATCCGTAAACGTATCGTCGAATACAACGATAAAACCCTTGCCGTAGCCACTTACTACCAAGCTCAAAGCAAATTGAGTGAAGTAGAAGGTGTCGGTTCGATTGAAGAAATCGCCGAACGGATCACTGAGGTATTAGAATAGCTTTTTAGTCCATAGTCAGTAGTCTCTACTGACTATGGACTATTAACAAACCACTCTCTACCGACTACCGACAATTATGCAATCTCAATTTGTTGACCACGTACGGATTTACTTCACGAGCGGCAAAGGCGGCAATGGTGCCGTTTCTTGGCGTAAGGAAGCATATGTACCCAAAGGGGGGCCTAATGGTGGTGATGGCGGTAAAGGAGGAGATATCATCTTGAGAGGAAATACGCAACTCTGGACCCTACTCGACCTCAGATATCGCAAATACATCAAAGCCGAGCCCGGTGCTAATGGCAGCGGCCAACGCAAGTCTGGTAAAGGTGGTAAAGATGAGGTATTAGAAGTACCCTTGGGTACAATCGTCAAAAATGCAGAAACCGGCGAAATCATCGGTGAAGTCGTCAAAGATGGCCAAGAACTTTGTCTCCTCCGAGGTGGACATGGCGGTAAAGGTAATTGGCACTTCAAATCTCCGACCAATCAAGTACCGGATTACGCTGCTCCAGGCGGAGAAGCCAGAGAATTGGCTGCCGTCATAGAGCTCAAAATGTTAGCAGATGTGGGCTTAGTAGGTTTTCCTAATGCCGGCAAATCCACCTTGCTATCGGTCTTAAGTGAAGCTAAACCCAAGATTGGTGATTATGCTTTCACTACCTTAGTACCTAATCTGGGCATTGTTCGTTACCGTGAAAATCGTTCTTTTGTAATGGCGGATATTCCCGGTATCATCGAAGATGCTCACAAAGGTAAAGGACTGGGCACCAATTTTTTACGACATATCGAACGCAATAGTGTCCTCCTCTTCATGGTGCCAGTAGATGCCGATGATATCCGGACTGAGTACGAAATTCTATTGCGTGAATTAAAACTCTACAATCCAGATTTGATTCATACCCCCCGTTTTTTGGCTTTGACCAAAAGCGATATGGTTGATGCCGAGCTAGAAGCCGAAATCACGGATACGCTACTTGACATCCCTCATTTATTTATATCAAGTGTCGCCCAAAAGGGTTTAACAAACCTCAAAGACAAACTCTGGCTTATCCTCCACGAGGAAACAACAGTATGATCGAATACCAGCATTTCACTCTGGCCAATGGCCTCAAAGTGATCGTGCACGAGGATCACGACCTTCCCAAAGCCGTAGTAAATCTCATCTACCGTGTTGGCTCCAAAGATGAATCTCCTGAACAAACGGGTTTTGCCCATTTGTTTGAGCATCTTATGTTTCGCGG
>JBGCFA010000292.1:0-6490 GCA_045106675.1 Bacteroidia bacterium | reverse complement strand
ACAAAGAAAGGCAGAATTATCAAAAATCCCGCTAACATTACCCCCCGGCGTGCGTGTTTGACATTTTTGACACCTAATACTCGTTGAATTATGTATTGGTTGGTGTCTATAAAAAAAAAAAAAAAAAAGGGAACCCCTAATAATAGTCCAGGCCAGGGCAATGATTCATCATCGAGGGGTCTGACCACGGAGAAATGGCCTTCGGGCGCCGCAGCAACCATTGCATCCCAGCTAAAGTCCAGTCGCTCAAATAATAGATAGGTCAGTGTAGAACAGCCCACAATTAAGATTACGGCTTGTAAAGCATCGGTATAGACTACCGCTTTTAACCCTCCAAAAGCCGTATAAATACCCGCAAAAAGCGCTAACATCAAACTGGTTTGCCAAAGCACCAAATTAGGGAAGAAAACCTGCAAAACGATAGAGCCAGCATACAAGCCTCCTGCCGTGTCTACGACGATGCTAATAAAAATCGTAACCAGAGAGAAAAACGTACGCGAACGGCGATCAAAACGATATTCCAAAAACTCAGGGATAGTGGTAATTTGAGATCTGATATAGAGAGGAATAAAGATTAGCGCCAATAGAATAAAAGGTATCCCAATGCCCCATTCATAAACGGATTGGACAATACCCGTACTATAGGCCGCTCCTGCCAACCCAATCAGCGAAGTGCTCGATATATTCGAGGCAAATAAAGATAGTCCGATCAAGCCCCAGCCAAGCGTTCGGCCACCGAGAAAAAGATCTTCCTCCGATCTAGTACGATAAGCCACCCAGCCACCAATAAGCAATACGACGCCTAGATAGCCGATGATAATACCGATATCAATATCACTGATTTGATTCATTTCGCTTGTTTAAGTAGTCCTTGGAAAAGTAGTTTATGCCTAAGTAGTCTTTTGCAGCTTAAGTAATCCAGCCACAGGAACGCTAAATTCGTTAAGTCCAGCTTGCAAATCGATCTGCCGTTCTTGTATGATGTGGCCTTGGCAATTATGGATCCGAAGCTCCCAGCGTGAACTATCGCCTTGATTGCGCAGTACTAGCATACTGTCCATTGAAGCATTAAAAACATCAATTTGTATACAGTTGCTCGTCTCGATGGTCGCGACCATCGGTTCATGAATCGCCAGAATTACATGTCCATCCTTTTTGCTTCTTAGGAGAGGATAATTTGCCAATGGTCCCTGCGGCACAAAATGTCCGTCTAATAATATACTCCTATGCTCAGCCCAATAACGAGTGTAAAATGCTATCATCTGCAAAAATCCAGGCGAGGTATCACGTAGATTCACAGAGAGTTGTGGTACAGAATACAGCGAATTGATCAATTGTATCGCAGCTAATTCGATACGATCATCTGAATGCCAAGTGATCGGGTCTGAGTGCACGGCAGCCTCACCACAGAGCAACTTCACATCTGTGGTTCGGATACGATTGGTAACAGGATCATTGGGGCAATCAAAGGCCCTAAACATATTGCCAAAATGCATCATCGCTGGCCCGATATACTTTTGCCGGAATTCAATGGCGATATCAGGTTTGATGGCACGTAAACTTTGCATTACATCGCTCATCAGACGATGCACGGCTTCATTGACAGAGGCATAATCTCGCCCATTGGCTTTGGTTAATTCGGTTTGCTCATACACTTGAAAGTCGTCAATAAAATCTAACTTCAAAGCATCCATATCCCAATCACGCACAGCGCGTACATATAGTCCAATCAAATGCGCTCGCACCTCTGGGTAACGCGGATCAAAAACAGGGGCCCAACGGTGGGTGTCCGTCAGAAACTTGCCACTAAATGTCTGATAGGCTTTTGACTTTTTACCACAAAATGGCACAGAAAACCACAAACCGATTTTCATGCCTAAAGCATGCACTTGATCGACAAAGGCTCGCATTTCAGGCATACGCTCTGGTTGCCAATCACCCGTATAATCATAGCCGCGATTGGAGTCACGAGTTTGCCAACCATCATCAATGATGGCCAATTTATAGCCCAAAGATTTGGCGATTTCGAATTCCTCAAGGAGGATAGGTTCTGAAAGCTCCTGATGAAACTGATACCAAGTCGAGTATAAAGGTTCACGAGCCAATGGAGGCACAGGCGCATGTTGATACATCGGTTCTTCGGTATACCATTTGGCGGTTTGCTTCAAGGCTTCTGAAAAGTGATGCCCACGCGTATCTATCCGAATTTCAGTCTGATATTGAGTGATCTCTGGATGTCGCTCCGTAAAAAGACGTAAATGGCAATATAGATGATTGTCTTCTTCGCGTAATAATGCGTTAAGCTCTACTAGATTGACCGCATCTTGACAAGCAAAGGTGATTACATTTTCATCTTCGTAACCAAAGGCACAAACGATAGGAGCATCTACCGAAATACGCGATCGTAAATGCTCTAATTCCCAATCGTACTGCTGACGTTTATCATGAATACTGCCGCTTTTCCAGATGCCTTTGACATTGAGCATCGGTAATTTCCAATCCAGTCGTATGGCATCTGGTTCTTTGGGAGAATCGGTCTCATAGGTAAAAGTATAAATCAAGAGTCCATCCTTTGCAGATTTTAACGTCAATTTGATCTTGGCATCAGATTGAGTAGTAGCAATGCTAATATCAAGCAAGGGATCATTAGCGGTTAGCGTATTCATATGTACAAGTATTCTTAGAGTGTGAATTTTTGTCGGTGATAGCGATAAAACAATCCATGCTATCAGCATTATTAGCTACTATATAGGCGTAATGGTCCTTCTGAAGCTGTATTTTTCCAATTTTCCGAGCGTCTTTATCGGCAAGGAAGCCACTTTCTGCTCCTCGCAGAACGCGAAAGGTCCCATCTCCATTTCCCATCAAACAAGCGCCGGTAAAAGCATCATAACGACCCGTTTTGACTTCAGTAGCATAAGAGTTCCCTACCGCCAGTAAGTCTAGTTTACCGTCTGCATTGATGTCCTCCACCCACAAATCCATGATTGGCGCACTTTGCATAGTCCAATCTAGGGGAGAAACCTTAAAACTGCCAGAGCCGAGATTTTCGATATAGCAAGTTTGTAATTGTTGACTTTTGAGGATGAGGGCGTTTTCGAGTTCAGCCTTGCTGAACACTCCCTCCAAGCCCACCGAAGCGAAAGCATGATAACTACTAAATTGCGGAGCTTTAGCAGTAATCTGTTGGATCAAATTGTCACGAGAGGCAATCGGATACTCTCTGCCATTGAGATATTGGCAGAGGATCGGATCGATGCTACCATTGCCATCAAAGTCTTTGGCATATACGCAGAAGGGATAGGTTTCACTCGCCCGATAATTGGTATTCAGACCTAGATTACCCGCCACAAAGTCGAGATCTCCATCGCCATCAAAATCTCCACTTTGGATACAATTCCACCAACCGCTATGTGGCGCTAAACCATAAGTCTTGGCAGGCATCAATTTATCTCCCTGCCATTCAAATAACTGAGGCGCTAGCCACTCTCCGACTATCATGAGCTTCCATCTTTCATTTGGTTCCAACTGTACCCATTGAGCATCCGTCAACATACCGATATGAGATAACTCAGGATAGTGAGCAGGATCAATTTTATAAAATCGTCCGCCATCATTGCGAAGCAAATAGGTCTCTGGAGGGCTGGGATATGCGCCGGGCACTAGCCTACCGCCAACCAACAGATCTTGGTCCCCATCTCCATCAAAATCGTGTGCCCTTACCAGAGCTCCACTCTGCTCTATTTTAGGTAAAGCTGCGGTATCAAGTGCAAAATCCCCCTTCCCATCATTGAGGTATATGCGGTCTTGATAAGTCTCCGGATTGCTCGGATAAACACTCCCACCGCTCAATACATATAAGTCTTGGTCTCCATCGCCATCGACATCCAAAAATAATGCATCTATATCTTCACGTTCCTTTTCATTAGCAAACATCTCCTTATTCAACAGCATAGCATTTTGGCTTAGGAGTTGTCCCGCGTATCCAGCCCCTCCTCCCAAAAACATCTCTTCTCGCCCATCGCCATCCACATCCGCAACTGCTAGAGCGGGGCCTAGACGTGTATATTCATGTGGCAAGAGACGTTGGACGTTGAAATCAATGTGAGCATCTTCCTCATGCTTGGCAGAGATGACTTTATGAGCAGTAAAAACCGCCTGATCATGATCAGCAATTTGAGGAATTTTGTTTGATTCAGTGGCCTTATATTGGAGTATGAGCAAGGTGTCCACCTTCGGTGAACGCCAGACTTGCTTATTCAAATCGGGCCAGAGTAGCACGATACTATCCAAGCGTTCGGCAAGGCCAAGACCAAAATGAAGCCTTGGAGCCATGCTCGACTCATAGCCGTGATTGGTATGAAACTCTTCAAAATAGATCTCCTCTTTTTGATAAAGCCAAACCTTGGTATTTAAACCGCTATGGTTGCCTGTTGGGCCTTCCAACTTGAGGGACACATAATGTTGCGGATCAATTTGCTGACTTTGGTTTTGATAGAGGAGTGCCGATTGATTGAGATTATTGATCACCAAATCAAGGTCGCCGTCCAAATCAAGATCGCCATAAGCAGCACCATTGGAATAAGTAGAGTCTTCTAAGCCCCAATCTAAACTTTGGTTTTCAAACTGTAAATCACCCAGATTATGATAGAGGTAATTGGGAAGTTTGATGCCTTTAAGTTTGCTTATATGATCTAGCTGACGGCTTCGGATGGATTGAGGCACCCCAAATATTTGCTCTTGGTTATACTTGATATAGTCCAGATCGCCCATGTCTCGCAAAAAACCATTGGCAATAAAAATGTCTCGTAAACCGTCATTGTCAAAGTCCGCCATCAACGGACTCCAACTCCAATCTGATTTGTGTAGGCCCGCCAATTGGCTCATATCACTATAGCTCCCATCACCATTATTATATTGTAGGGTATTACGAGAATATTGAGGTTCGTAGCCTGCTTGGAGTATATAGCGGAAGCGATTGTGATCCGCACCGGGCATCAACATTTTTTGGCGATAGGGATCTTCTGGAAACATATCGACCACATATATCTCAGGTTTTGCGTCATTGTTGAGGTCCGCTACATCGATGCCCATGCTCGCAAAACTGGTGTGTTTGAAGGTAGTAGCCGCCTCATTGCGAAAAGTGCCGTCTTTTTGGTTGATGTAAAGTAAGTCGTTGGATAAAAAATCGTTGGTGACATAGACATCTGGCCAATGGTCGCCATTAAGATCGCTGACATTGAGGCCAAGACTATATCCTTCGATCAAAATGCCAGACTCAGCAGATACATTGGTAAAAGTCCCATCTCCTTGGTTTTGGTAGAGCAAGTCCGTGCTCGCCGCTTCACCCTGGATCTTTTTGCGGCGGATAGTATTGACGTTGAAGATGGCGTAATCAGTGGGATTTACGGCTAAATAAATGTCCAAATCGCCATCCTTATCATAGTCAAAGAAGGCGGCTTGGGTACATTGTGCCTCAATATCCAGACCGTATTTTGCCGCTTCTTCGCGGAAGGTTTCGTCTTTTTGATTGATAAATAGAAGATTTTTGCGTTCGGCTGCAGCCGGCCCAGAAACACAAAGATAAATATCAAGCCAGCCATCCTGATTGATGTCCACCATGCTGACGCCAGTGATCCAGCTATCGGTAGTCAGCCCTGCTGAACGCGTTATCTCCTCAAACTGCATGGCGCCTTGGTTGAGAAACAAAGCGCTACTATTCATACATCCCCCTAAAAACACATCAGGCAAACCATCATTGTTGATGTCTCCAATACCTACTCCAGAGCCTGTATAAAGATTGGTAAAGTCGAGGGCGTTGTAAACAGAATCTTCCGTTATTTGATTGACAAAGTCTAAACCACTCTCAGCAGGATCCAGCTTCAAAAAGCGTGGCCCATTGGATGTATCCATACCACAAGCGAGTAAACTCCAGCTTAGGGAAAGGATTAAACAATATCGAGTAGTAACAGACAGCTTCACGAAAGTATGTATAGAAAAAGAGTAGAGAAAAAAGCCCTTTCTAGGTTGAAAGGGCCCCTACTATATTCAAAAAACTAACTTAATTAATAGCCTGGGTTTTGGACCAGGTTAGCGTTCGCGCTTATTTCACTAGCAGGAATCCATACGAACTCATGCTTACCAGTCTGGAAAGTTCCTCCACTCAATGACTTAGGATGCGTTCCATGCAATGAGGTAGTACCGAGATAGTCATCAGCTAGTTCCCAACGTACGAGGTCAAAGAAGCGGTGGCTTTCACCGGTCAACTCCATGACTCGCTCATCAATGATGGCTTGACGCATATCAGCCTGAGAAAGACCTGTTTTAGAAGCAAGATTGACACGATTGCGGACTTCATTTAGGTAGGTCTCTCCTTCTGAGGTTTTACCCTGTTCATTCATCGCTTCAGCAAGCATAAGGAGTAGGTCGGCATAACGGATGATGCGCCAGTTGTTACCGACATTGGTCCCAAGAAAATCCACCTCATCGC
>JBGCFA010000291.1:0-7377 GCA_045106675.1 Bacteroidia bacterium | reverse complement strand
TTGTATTGCACATCGAGCTGAGGCTTCAATTGCTCAGCCTTCCAGCGTCTTTCGATCGAGAGAATTTCAGCCTCGTAACGCAACATTTGAAATTGTGGATGGGCTTCTGCCTCGAACTCCAATCGCATCTCAGGTAAACTTTCATCATCCAAATCCGCAGGCAGATAACTGAGCGCTAGTTGTGGTTGAGGTACATCATCAAGCCAAAGAAAATTGCCCAATGCCAATGCCGCTTGCTGATAGTCCAAGAGCGCTGATTGCTGGCCTACGATACGATCTTGATAGTTCAGCGAAGCTTCCAAGGTGTCCACTGCTGCCAGATTGTAGGCTTTATAGCTCTCTCGGGTCCCTTGTAAGCGGACTAGAGCCAAACGAGCAGCGTCATTCCATATCTGCAATTTTTGATAGGCCAACTGCCAGTCCAACCATGCCTTACCAGCATCAAGGAGGAGATCGTTGAGCATAAATTGACGTTCTACTTCGCTAAGCAAACGATATTGCTGGGCTTGCTGCAAAGTGGCCCTCCTTTGATCGATAAATAGACCTTGACCTACCGGAACGATCAGCCCCAATGACACCAAACCTTCATCAGGCAAATTGTCTTCAGGATTAAGAAAAACGCCCTGATTTTGTTCATAGCCTCCTTTTAGAGAGACTCCAGTCCGTGTGGGGAGTTCAAATCCTGCCTCCAAATAACGATAATATTCTTTTTCGTCGAAAGATTTTTGGTCCCAACTCGCTTTCAATTTAGGATCAAACGCTCCCTTGGCCTTGCGTATCCCTTGGTCGGCCATATCGAGATTCAGATCGAGTAGCCGCACAACAGGATGGTATGCCGACATCCACTGATAGAGTTGTGCTAAGTCAAGACGGGTTGCTATACTATCGCTGTTCGTTTGTCCAAAACTGGAAGAAACCGCAATGACGATACTAGCTATAAAACACCAGATCCGCTTCATCATTTGGTTAAAGATTTAGGGGCCTTCTGGCGTTTTTCTAGCTTATAAAATTCTGGTGGGAATTGATTGAGTTGACGCCAGATCTCATACCACAGCGGTACGTCTTGGAGGAGCGCAAAACTTTTTACTCCCGAGCCCGGACGCATCAAATTAGGCCAAGGCTCCGCATCCGGATCTGGCATGACCAAGAGACGATATTTACCATCCTTACTGATATCTTGCTCGATCGCATAGATTCTCCCTCCAAAAGTACCAAAGGAAGCGTTCGGCCAGCCGGAAAAGACCAAAGCAGGCCAACCATCAAACTCCAATCGTACCTCTTGTCCCTTTTGCATCAATGGCAAATCGATAGGGCGGATAAACACTTGAGCGGCGAGTAAAAACTGTAAGGGAGAAATCGTAAGCACTGGCTCACCCGCTTTGACCACCTCACCGAGACCTTGTTTCAGCGCTTTGTTGACGATACCAGATTGAGGAGAAAGGAGATAGCGGAAATCTTGCCTTATCTCGTAGTTCGTTACTTGATTAGACATTTTGGCGATAGAGCCTTGCGCTTCATAAAGACTTGTCAGCGCACTTTGACGGTCAGATTGAGCCTTAGAGATTTTTTCAAGGTATTCATTACGAACGTTGTCGCGGCGTAGTTTAGCGCTGATATATTCTTGCCGAGTGCCCGCAAATTGGTTGAGCGCAGTACCAGCTTTGGCCTCCGCTTCGAACATTTTGTTGCGTTTATCCTCCCATTTAGTACGGGATTCAATATCTTGTTTGTAGAGTGTATCCCAACGTGCAAACTGAGTTCGAGCAATCATCGCGGCGGTTTGCTCAGCCTTATTTTTCATGCTATCGGCTTGCACTTTGAGGCGAGTTTGCTCCACTTTATTTACCGCCTCTTGCTGTTTGAGGATGAGGGCCTGACGCAGCGCACGGATTTGATTTCCGAGGGCATCGGCCTTTTGTTGGTAGGCGGCTGCAGCCGAACGCTTAGCATCTAACTGCTCATTGGTACGTTGGATCAATGCCGGATCAAAGTAGGCGTCTTTTACCTCAGAGAGAAAAGCGATGGTATCTCCTTGGGCAATGGTATCTCCTTCATTGACAAACCAAGCCTCTATCCGGCCATCGATCGTAGCATTGACAGATTGAGGACGCTGACTAGGCAAGAGTGGGATTGTACTGCCAGAACCCCGTACATTTTGAGTCCACGGCATAAAAAGCATGATGATGGTCAAAAGCAGCAAAGCTGCAAACCAGCGTGCTAAATACCGTGCCGCACGTGGGTCAAGTACTTTTTCAAAAGAGCGAAAATCCTCCGGATGAACGGCTCCTTTGATTGTATTTGGACTGATATTGAGCATTATGTCTTAGAAAGTTGTTGAGGTATAAAATCTCGAAATCGACAGAAAAAAGGAAAGCAAAACGCTTAAATATTAAGCGATCAGACGATTGATGATAGGATTTGCTTCCAACTCTGAATAAGGAGCGTTTGCAACAAGCTCTCCTTGATCTAGCAATAAGACACGATCACATTGGTGAGCGAGATAGGGTTCATGTGAAACCACAATCAAGGTCCATATTGGCGTCTGTGCGAGAAAATCTGCAATGCGACGTCTGTCTTCAGGTTCTAGAGCCGTAAAGAGATTATCAACGACTAATAGTCTAGGCCGCTGGGCAACTGCCTGAGCCAAAATCATTTTGCGTACCACACTTTGAGGCCAACGACTACTCTCAGGCACAATTTCCGTTTCTAGTCCTTTAGGTAAGGATTGGACAAAATCGGTCAGGTGTAAACTATCCAAGGCCCAGCGTAGGTCTTCCTCTTTTACATAGGGTTTTCCCATCGTAAGGTTTTCGCGAATCGTACCTTTGAAAAGCTTTTGTTGGCTCAGACAATCACCAACATGATCGCGCAGGGTAAAGGGATCAAAGCGACCTCTTGGGATACCCTCATAAGTCATAACGCCATCCAACTGCTCATATAAACCGGAGACAATATTGAGCAACAAAGTCTTACCGGAACCATTGGGGCCCATGATACAGATTTTGTCTTGTGCCTTGATCTCTACGTTTAGATCTTTGAGAGCCGGGTAGCGATCATCAGGATAAGTAAAGGATAAATTTTGTAAACGTAGCGCCATACCCTGTCCAGCGGGGAGAATATCGCCTTCCGATACTTGACTAACATCTTCTAGCGGCAAGTCCGTTACTTTACCGAGTTTTTCAGTTGCCGTCAATACATCATATACAGTATCAGCACTCATTACCAATTTCTCGACTGAATTGATGATAAGAATGATGACAATTTCAGAAGCGACAAACTGTCCAATATTGATTTCTCGCTGAATAAGCAGCACACTACCGAGAATCAAGAGAGCGGCAGTAATGATCGTTTTGAAAACAACAATGCTACTGTATTGAAATACGAGAATACGGAAGTGTTTTTTGCGAGCGTCCAGATAATGGCAAACGAGATCATCCGTTCGGTTTAGCGCCAGATTGGAACGTCCGGCTAGGCGGAAAGTAATCAAGGTACGAGCAATCTCTTCTAACCAATGTGCGACCTTATACTTATAATCAGACTCATTGAGGCTTGATTGTAGGCCTGCGTTTCCGGTAAAACGAATGATCACCACTAATAGTAATAACAAACCAATCCCAAAAAAGACAAAGAGAGGATGGTAAAAGGAAAGGAGGATCATCCCAAAGATGATCTGTAATACCGCCGTGATGAAGTCAATTAAGATTTTGGGAAGTCCCTTTTGCAAATTCAGGGTATCAAAAAATCGGTTTACTAACTCTGGGGGATAATACTTCATCAGCGCTTCTCGCTTGAGGCGCGGAATCCGATAGGCAAATTCGAAAGATGCTCTGGCGAAAATATTTTGTTGTAAACGCTCAACAATGGCCCTTTGCATGATAAGCAAAGCACCAGCCAAGAGCGTCCCCAAGGTTACGATTGCTACTAAAATCCCCCAAGAAGAGCTTAATTCATTGGCCAATGTAAAACCAATGATCGCTTGAATGCCTAAGGGAAGGGAAAGAGCGATGATACCATTAGCAATCGCATAGATGTATAAAAGACCCATCTCCTTTCGGTCTTTGGCTAGAAGCCGAAAAAACCTACGCATGGGACTAAGAGGGACAAAAGCTTGCTCCATAAATTGATCAAATTATCAAGTGGCAAAGGTCTAAAAACAGTTTTAAAAGGAGATTAGACCTGCGTTAAAATCACATTAGATTTTGACAGAACAGATTCTAATGACAAAGGTAGTGGTTCTTTGTGATCTATGTCACGGATATCGCTTAATAAAAGTGAGTTATTGTACGATATAACTTAAGCCCTTTTATTATGACAAAGAACATGGGAAATATCGATCGGATTATTAGAATCTTGGTCGCCTTAGCAGTAGTGGTCTTATTTATGACCAATGTGATCAGCGGTACTCTTGCGCTTATTTTGGGCGCAGTAGCTGGTATATTTGTCTTGACTAGCTTGGTAGGCACATGTCCTCTGTACCGCATCTTTGGTATCAGCAGCTGTAAAGTAGCTGATTAGAGCATGCTTGGAGGTCCGGAGTCTGTAGTTAGCATACTGAAATGCTGAAGACTACCGACTCCGAACTTTCGACTAAACATAAATGTTTTTTTCGCGTTCAATAATTAAGATATTATAATATTAAACTATCTTAACTAAAGTTTCAAAATGCAAGGCATCTGACAATCTTTGTTTCATCGCGCCCTTATCTTTGTAGGGTAATTGTTTAGAGCCTTTTAAATCATTTTCACAATGGCAGAAACCAAAAAAACAAACTTCGCAGATCTTATCAATTCAGATACTCCTGTCCTCGTTGACTTTACGGCTACTTGGTGTGGTCCTTGTCAAGCGATGGCGCCTATCCTCCAAGAATTGTCCGCCGAAATCGGTGATACCGCTCGTATCGTCAAAATTGATGTCGATCGCAATCGCGAACTTTCACAGCAAATGGATATCCAAGGCGTACCTACTTTTATGCTTTTCAAAAATGGTGAGTCTTTATGGCGCCAAAGTGGTATGGTCCCCAAAGCTCAATTAAAAGCCATCATCGAGCAGCATCAAGTTGAAAGCGTTTAAAGATATCATCAATCAATGGCCCATCGTATTGATGGCCTGTGCAACGCTGGGCCTAGCGCCATTTTTTCCTGAGCCACATGTTTGGGGAAAATTGCGCTGGGTCTTGGGTGGCGCAGAAGGGATGCAACTCATGGACTTTGGAGATTTACTTTTTCATGGCTTACCATGGTTGCTCTTGATACGTTTGATCGTACTTAAAGTGGTCAATCAGAATCCTAAGGATCCCGCAGCATAAGTTTTTTTATCAATAAAAGCGTTCGGCAATGCCGGAAAATACAAGAATGTATCAAGACCAGGTGAAATTGCAACGCGTTGCGAAGGTGATGCGTACGATCAGTCATCCGGTAAGATTGTTGATTGTAGAATTGCTGTTAAAAAACAAATGCCTCCCTGTAAAATCGATCTATGAAGCGATCGAAATTAGTCAATCCAATGCCTCTCAACATCTCAAATTGATGGAGCAAGTAGGAATTTTGCTCAATCGAAGAGAGGGAACGATGGTCTATTATGAAGTGGCTAGCCCTGGAATGACCAAACTGCTAAAGGCGGCTTGGCAGTGTGCTTCTAGTCTAAGACAATAAGGCTAAGATAGCCACCGCCAGATCGTGATATAAATGTCTTTCTTCTAAGCTGCTCCTCTGCAAGGGGGATTTTTTCTTGTATAACTCTAGTGATGCTGAATCAAAAAAACTCCCACCTGCTGCTGATTATGCTCATGCTGCTGGCGGGAGTCGGGATTGGCTTTGTGGCTTATCGCACTGCGGAAGTATAAAAGTTTAGGCGGTTGAGCATCGCTTTATAGCTCCGGCTGGGGAAGATTCCTTGCGCTTTTTTGACCATTGCAGGGGTAATTACGCCCCCCTGTCCCCTACTGGCAAGGGTTTCGGCCTGATTGAAAGAATCAATGCGCATTTGAGCCCTTTTGGCTACTTCTCGATCTGGCCAAGGATTAATAATATCAGAATAACACTCACAAGTCCATGGATCGATCAATCCGGTACATGGGGGCGGTGTGCAATCATCATCCTCTTCATCGGCAGCCAAAGTAGCATCCATTAGAGCTTTAAACTTGGGACTTGCCTTTGATTTTTGAATCTTGAGATTGAGGGCTTTCAAGCTACTCTTTTTGATGATTTTGCCCTTTTGAGCCATTGCAGGCATACTGAGTATCATCACTAGACAGAGAAATATGAGGTTTTTCATTGGATTGGGTTTGAGACTTGTCTTCGCCAAACGCTAGAAATCATAGGCCGCCAAGACAAATAAAATTATCGATTAGAATTAGCGTAAATATTCATTCTATTGGTGATCGCCTTGAGACTCTTGCCTGGATAACGTTTTTGAGCTTGCTTGACCTGAGCTTCACTGAGGATTGAACCTCCTTGCCCTTTGAGTGCCAATTGCTCCATTTGGATAAAAGCATTTGCACGCATTTTGATCTTGTCATCTTCCCAAGGATCTACAATATCAGAGTGGCACTCGCAAGTCCAAGGATCAATGATACCTGTACATGGAGGAGGAGTGCAATCATCGTCGGCCTCTACTCCCAGAGCGGTACCAGCTAAGGATTTGAACTTTGCAGGAGCATCAGAACGTTTGACCTGCATTTTGAGGCTATATACTTTTGATTGTTGCAACTTGATGGTTTTTTGCGCCATGGCAGGGAGGCTCAGCAAGACAGCCAGCGAAAAGAGAAGTAGGTTTTTCATCAGATTGATTTTAGGTTTTGCTCATTAGTCTCTGACGAACGCCAAAATGTAACATAGTGGACTCAGTTTAATGAGCTTATCTCTTCTACTAATTTGTCTGTCTAAAATCGTTTATTAGGCTTAAGGAAGATTTGAACGAAGAACTGATGCAAAAAATAGACTTCATCGTAAAAAAAGATTTGGAGCCATATGTCAACTGCATCATGATCGAAAAGAAAGATGCAGAAGATGCGTATACCCATATGCCCTTATATGCAGATGGTTATCCCGGGATAATGTTCCAACAATCCACTAATGGGTTTTACCGCCTCCCGAAGAGGAAATTATTGTCAGAGTTATTTTTGTATGGCCAAACTTTGGCACCAGTTGCATTAGAAACTAAAGGGAAACATCAGTTTGTAGTTATTCAATTATATCCTTTTGCTTCTAAGTATCTCTTAGGGGTAGATCCCAAAATATTAAATGATGAATGCTACGATCTCCTTCAATTATCACATATTGATGCAGTTGGTTACAAACGTAGACTCGATGAATCTGGTTCTTTAGCTGAAAAGATCGATATCATTTCCGATCTAATGCTAGCGCTTATTAACCATCA
>JBGCFA010000290.1:0-27561 GCA_045106675.1 Bacteroidia bacterium | reverse complement strand
GATAAGTAGCTTGTAGTAGTAGTTTTCAATTCCGATTGTAAGGACCTTTGCCAAAAGGTCCTTCTTTTTTTGTTGAGGCGCAAAATATTGCGCCTTTACATTTTCCTAGCTACAAAGAAATAGGCTGCCTCTCAGTTTGATTCTGAAAGACAGCCTTTTATTATTTGACGGTTTTTTCTCCCACATACAAGGGAGAAAAAATCACGATCATCTTACTTGCGAAGGATATCGACTGAGCGTTCGATGAAGTCGGTCAATTCTTTGCCCTGCAAGAGATTTTGAGATAGCAAAGCGAGATCAACCAATTGACGTGCCATGCGATCAGCCGTACGAGCTTTAGCCATACGCTTCACCACTGGGTGAGCTTGGTTGATGACTAGATTGAGCATATCTGGCATATCGGCTCCACCGAACGGGCTGCCTCCTCCACCTACGGCACTCATATCCTTCATGCGACGCATAAACTCAGGACGAGTGATCGTAATTGGTAATTGGGCTTCACCCAAGTCAGACATTACGACGGTCAGGCCGGGATGACTGGCTGCTTGTTCGAAGGCTTCTTTGATCTTGTTGACTTGATTTTCGTTGAGTGCATCTTCGCCCTCTTCGACTTTCGCAGCTTCTTCACCTTCCACTTCTGCTTTGGGGATCAGCTTGTCATAGGTATCGGAGTCAACTCTGGCCCAACGCGTGTCGGTTTCTTTGCGCTCCAATAGACCGATATAGTGTGGATCTAAAACGCCGTTCATATGCAAGACATCGTAGCCGGCTGCTTCTGCTGCTCGGACGTAGATATCTTGTTGCTCTTTGTCGTTAGTATAGAGGTGGACGATTTTCTCGTCCTTGTCAGTCTGATTGCCCTTGATCTTGTCTTTGTAGTCTTCGAAAGTAAAGAAGTTGCCATCAACGTTTTCATGCAGGCAAAACTTCTCGGCTTTTTCGTAAAACTTATCGTCCGTCATCATGCCATATTTGACAAAGACGGAAATGTCACGCCATTTCTCTTCGAAACTCGCCCGATCTTCATTAAAAATTTCGTTGAGTTTGTCTGCAACCTTACGAGTAATATAGCTGCTAATCTTACGTACGTTCGAATCACTCTGTAGATAAGAACGAGAAACGTTGAGCGGGATATCTGGAGAATCGATCACCCCTTGTAAGAGCATCAAATACTCAGGCACGATCTCTTGTACTTCATCCGTAATAAATACCTGACGAGAATAAAGCTGAATTTGATTGCGACGAGGGTCGATATCTTGACGGATCTTAGGGAAGAAGAGAATTCCCGTAAGATTGAAAGGAAAGTCAACATTGAGGTGAATCCAAAATAAAGGCTCCTCAGCGAAAGGGTAAAGTTCTTTGAAAAAGGCCTGGTAATCCTCATCGGTAAGCTCGCGTGGGGCTTTTTTCCAAATTGGGTTAGGGTTGTTGATTTGCTCATCCTTGAAATGGATGGGAATCGGCAAGAACTTACAATACTTATCTAGGATAGCTTTGATACGGGCCTCTTCGAGGAACTCGTCTTCGTTTTCGGCAACGTGTAGGATGATATCAGAGCCACGACTTTCTTTAGTGGCTTCTTCAATGCTATACTCTGTGGAGCCTGTACAGTTCCAACGTACAGCTGGAGCATCTTGATAAGATTGAGTAACGACCTCTACAGTCTCTGCGACCATAAAAGCGGAGTAAAACCCTAAACCAAACTTACCGATGATGTCTTCGGATTTGTCTGCGTCCTGAAAGTTTTTAAGAAACTCTTCGGCACCTGAAAAAGCGACTTGGTTGAGATACTTTTTGACCTCTTCCTCTGTCATTCCTAGCCCGTTGTCGGAGACGGTGATGGTACGAGCTTCTTTGTCAATGGATACGGTGATACCCAACTCGCCTAACTCACCTTCAAATACCCCACGGGTAGAAAGGTGGCGCAGCTTCTGGCAGGCATCAACTGCATTCGCAACCAACTCACGAAGAAAAATTTCTTGATCTGAGTAGAGCGATTTTTTGATGATCGGAAAAATATTTTCCGTACTGACCGAAATATTACCTCTTTCCATATGTAGTTATTTGACTTAAAACGCGTTACTGTTAAGTTTTTGCTATATTCGACTGGTGACGAATAAATAGATTATCCGTCAAAATTGAGGCAAAATTATCAAAGAAGTTGGTAGGTTTCAACTTTGAAGCATTCTTATGATCAAAGAAA
Organism: Bacteroidia bacterium; assembly: GCA_045106675.1. Taxonomy (GTDB): domain Bacteria; phylum Bacteroidota; class Bacteroidia; order J057; family J057; genus JBCAWW01. Next base: position 25,358 of record JBGCFA010000290.1, on the reverse strand, counting down.
GTAGCGAAGCCCGTCTAGATCAGTTGCGAGATTTATTGTTCGAAGAGGAACTTCGAGCCCAAAGCTTGCTGGAAAAAGACGTGCATACACTGCGTAAGATCGTGCTTGAAGAGGAAGAGTTTGCCGATCATTTGAACCCACATTTTCAACGTAATGTGGAGTACCTCAAAGAGAATTTTCCTCATTTATTTGGGCGTTATCTCGGAGAGGCAATCAAAATACAGATACGTGATTCGCAATCAGAAATCATAGATGCGCTATACCCGATCATCGGTAAGTTGATCAATAAGTATTTACGAGCAGAAATACAGCGGATCAGTCAACAGCTGGATTCTAAACTGAGTGATCCATTTTCTTGGAATATGCTCAAGCTACGTTGGCAGGCTTTTAGAAGTGGGGTTTCTTATCAAGAACTCCTCATGCAGCAAGCTTCTTCTGCTGATATTCAGGAGGTCTTTGTGATTGACAAGAGTTCTGGGATGCTTTTGGGGCATCACTCACTCAACGATATCACGCATCCAGATATGGTGGCGGGTATGCTCAAAGGTTTGCAAGATTTCGTCGAACATGCATTAGAAACTGCGGCGGAAGAATTGGAAATTCTCGAATACGATAGACATACATTTTTGCTGCACCATTTAGAGACCATTACGGTGGCTGTAGTAGTTGACGGGGAGCTTAACGCAAACTTTCGTTCTCGTTTGCGGAAGCATATATTTGACTTTATGGAATTATATCCTGTACGTGCAGGTGAGATCCGCAATAGGGCGGATCAAGAGGAGATAGCAGGAAAATTAAAAACACACTTTGATGGATTCAACCAAATGGATCAGTAAAAAAATTGCCTTACTAGGAAATCATGCGGTAGGCAAGACTTCGCTGATCAGCCGTTTTGTGGAAAATAAATTTCCAGAAGCCTACCTCACTACTATCGGCCTCAAGGTTGATAAAAAGACTATCGAGATCGATGGTTATAAAATAGATCTTGTGATCTGGGACATTGCTGGACAGGAAAATTTGGCCAACATCCCTCATTATTATCTCAATGGATGTAGTGGTTATATATATGTAGTTGACTTGACTCGACCGTCAACCTATGAAAACCTACAATCACAAACTTTGCTATTAAAAGGAATCTTGCCTGAAGCCGAGACCGTTTTGACGGGTAATAAGTGTGATTTGCTAAAGGAAGATGAGCTAAAAGTGATCTTGGAGGATTTCAATATCCAACCTGATAAGCTGACAAGTGCTAAAACCGGCGAAAATGTGGAAGAACTATTCATGCAGCTAGCACGTAAACTGATACATCAGCATGAAACTCAAGGATCTTAAATGCCAGTTACTGGACCACCAGCATCAGATCATCATATTTGATCTACAAGGAACCATATTGGATTCTTGCAATGCGATCGTGGATCTAAATCAAATTTCAGGCGATAGCATATTTGATAAATGGCCAGTACTGGAAAGTATTCGCCCAGCCTTGACCAATTTAGCTGACTTAGAAATCCCATTACGCTTGCCGGCGGTCGAACTTTCGTTACCAACTTTGAAAGGAATCTTCGATTTTGAATTTTCTATCCACCCCGAAAATCCAGCTCATATTATCTGGATGATGATCGACCAAACAAAAATCTACCGTTATTTCCGACGCATACAGCAAGAACGCAATATGCTTCTGCTCGAAAAAGAATATCGCGAAACGGGTCGATCCATTAAAATCAGTTCTGGCCTAGATTAATATTGCTTGACCCTTTGTGGTCTTGAATGATAGAATCCCTTTGAAGCTACTCGCTCCCTTTGCAAAACTTTATGGTGGCATCATGTCATGGCGCAATCGTGCCTATGATCGCGCTGCGAAAACGATCTATCAAGCTCCCATCCCCATTATTTCAGTAGGTAATCTCTCCGTCGGAGGAACGGGCAAAACCCCCATGGCCGAATATCTGCTTAGACAATTATTGGCTAATGGAAAGCAAGCCGCCTATCTCAGTCGCGGATATGGTCGCAAAACAAAAGGCTATCGCTTAGTCGATCCCGAGCATGATACGGTCAGGACGGTAGGTGACGAAGCCTTGCAAGTAGCTTTGAAGTTTCCTACGATTTCTGTAGTTGTTTGTGAAGATCGAGCAGTAGGCATAGAGCGGCTACTCGCCGAACGCTCCGTCGAACTACTAGTACTGGATGATGCATTTCAACACCGTAAGGTCGCTCGCAATCTTGATTTGGTGATGATTGATGCACAACGTCTGCCGACTCAAGATGCAGTACTGCCCCAAGGTCGCCTCCGCGAACCGATCAAAGGCCTAAAACGTGCTGACCTCTTAGTGGTCAATCGTATTTCAAATGCAGCAGAAATCGAAGCTATCAAAAGTGAGCTAGCTCAATTCAACAAACCTATCAGTTTTTGCCAGCCGCAGATGCAAGGAGTACAAGCGTTCGGCAAGGCCGCGGTACAAAAACTCTCCCAACTCCAAGGCCAAAAAGTGCTGGTCTTTTCAGGCATCGGTAATCATGCCTACTTCGTAGAACAAATCCGCCAGACCGGAGCCCAAATAATCGCCGAAAAAGCTTTTAGAGATCATTACAATTATAGAGATCAGGATATCGAGCTATTAGTCAATCTTTGTCCAAAAGATGCCATCCTGCTCACCACCGAAAAAGATTATTGTCGCCTAGGTGGACGTGTTTCTGGCCAAATGTGGCATTATGTGCCTATCCAGTTGCATTGGTGGGAGGGTGAAGAGCGCTTGAATAGACTGATAACAATCATTTGACTTTCCGCTCAAAAAAAGCTACTTTCTTATATAGGTCGTTCGCTCCCCTCAACGCATAAAACGACTAGCTAACCTTTCTCTAATTCACGCGAACGACGTGCTCCTGTACCTCCCCGGTACCTGTATTTTTCTTGCGACGTTTTTACTCAACCCTCAAAACCCGTGAATATGTTACGTTCGCATTCACTCCCTATTCTCCTTCTTACTTTCTCCTTTGTTATCCTCAGCTTTAGTCCCCTTATCCCCACCAAAGACGAAAAAGACACTCCTCTACGTGGCGCTTGGCTACTCACACAAAAAGACAATACTGCTGCTACCGATTTACAGATCGAGATGGTCAAGATTTTGTCTAATGGTCATTTTATGTTTGCCTTTTACAATGCCAAAACACAACAGTTTTTCAGCGCTGGAGGAGGCACCTACACCTATGCCGATGGCAAGTACACTGAGACCATTGCTTTCCATACGATAGATCCTGGCCTCGCCGGTCGATCTCTGACTTTTGATGCTAAGCTCGAAGGTGATCAGTGGCACCAGACGGGCGATGTCAATGGGGGAGAAATCAACGAAGTCTATCAACGCATAGATGATGGGACTGGCTCAGATTTGATTGGTACTTGGGCCCAAGAAAGTTTCATCAATGAAAAAGGTAAAGCCAAACGCTTTTCAAAAAAGAATAAGAAACTCAAAATCCTCTCCGCGACACGCTTTCAGTGGGTCGAATACAATGCCAAAAGCGGCACATTTGTAGCGGCTGGTGGGGGAGAATATGAACTGCAGAACGATGGATACGTTGAGACCCTGCAATTCTTTTCCCCTGACTCCATGGTCGTTGGTGCCGAGATCGTCTTTAACCGAGACTATACCGAAACACAATGGAACCTCCAAGAGCAAGCCAGTCGCGGCGAGGAAAATATGCTTGGTGTCAATGAGATTTGGAGCCGTAGTGATTGGTAGGGACAGTAATAAACGTAAAGGCGCAACATTTTGCGCCTCAACAAGGCCGCAGTAGGTTGGGCTTAGAAAGCCTGACTCCAAGTTTTTGATCTGATTTTCTTGAGGCGCAACATCTTGCGCCTTTACAATCCTTGCCAAATCTTCCAAGCGCCTTCGGCTTGTAGGATCAACATCTCCATCCCATTGCAAACCTTTGCTCCCTGGGCAGCAGCCAAACGCATAAATAGAGTTTCTGCGGGATTGTAGATCAGATCATAAATAAAATGATGCTTCCCTAGCTGTTCGTAAGTAATGGCTGGGGCGGTGTCTTCATAGGGGTACATACCGAGAGGAGTGGTGTTGATGATCAATGGATACGCATCCAGATTTAAGCCTCTCAAGGCCTCGTAAGTGATTTGATTGGGGCCTGCTGCCGAACGTGAGACCGTTAGGCAAGGCCGAAATGCCAATTGTTGTTCCAAGACATAGCGAACTGCCTTTGCCGCACCACCATTGCCAAGTACAAGAGCCTGATCAAGTTTGGCGTCTCCCACAAAGCTTCTGAGAGACTCTCTAAATCCATAAGTATCGGTATTGTAGCCAATCTTACGCCCTCCTTCAAACAATACTGTATTCACGGCTCCTACTGCCGCAGCTTCGGGAGAGATTTCATCCAGAAAGCCCATAACCGCTTGCTTATAGGGGATGGTTACATTCATACCGCGTAGCGGAACGCTTGTCCATAAAGCTGGAAGCTCTTCTATGCTGGGGATTTCATAGAGCTCATATTGGGCGTCTATCTCCTCCCGTGCAAACTTCTCGCTGAAATATTTTTTGGAAAAACTATGACTCAGCTTTTGCCCGATCAAACCAAAATATCGCATAGCGCGAAGATACAGAAGACTGTGGACCCTATCAACGAGGACGACGTGCGTCCATATAGGTCTGAAAAGCTTGACGATACTGCTCTCCGAGGGCTATTTCTCGCTCTCCGATAAACACTTGGCTACGGCCCAATCGATCCACGCGTTCGGCGGAGACGATATACGAACGATGAACCCGAAAAAAGGGAGGAGAAGGTAATTGAGATTGCAGATTTTTCATGGTATCTGGACTCATGATCTTGGACTCGCTAGTGTGAATCCGACAATAGTCCTTCATGCCTTCGACAAACAAGATGTCCTTCAAAGAGACTTTGTGGAGATAATACTCTGAGCGAATCATCAAAAACTCTTTTTCCCAATTTTGAGCTACAAACTGAGGATAAAGTAGTGCGCGGGTCTTTTCGACGGCTTTCAAGAAGCGCGGAAAAGGAAAAGGCTTCAACAGATAATCGACTACGTCAAACTCATAGCCTTTGAGGGCATATTGGTCATAGGCTGTGGTCAAGATGATCTTGGGTGGATTGGGCAGTACTTCTAGCAGTTCAAGGCCGCTTAGCTCGTCCATCTGTATATCAAGCAAGAGGAGATCAACCGTCTCGGAACGTAAAAACGTCAAAGCCTCTAATCCGCTGCCAAAGCTCCCGACCAATTGTAAGTCAGGTATCCGCTCGACAAAGTTGGCAATTTTGCTCAAAGCCAATGGCTCATCATCTACCGCGATGCATCGGATATTCATTATTGATTATTTAGCGCTTGACGAAAAAGAGGAATTTGCAGGCTAAGGACAAATTGCTCGCCCTCGGGGCCATAAGTTAGCTCATAGTCAGCTTCAAAATACAGCTCAAACCTACGTTTGACATTGCTCAGTCCTAAGCCACCCATACTTTGATAATTGTTGTCGGAGGACGCTTTGAGTTTGTTTTCAATTCGAAAATATAGCCTATCCACTTTCGTCTCTAAGTGGATTTTGATCGGCGCTTGTTTATCGCCGTGTTTATAAGCGTTTTCGACGAAGGGAGCGAGTAAAAGCGCTGGCATATAGTAATAATCGGTTTGACCTTGGACTTTGAAGTCTATCCCTTCAGTGTCTCTGCGCCGTAACTCAAGGAGTGAGATAGTCGCTTCGAGAAAGTTAATTTCTTCGCGTAGTGAGATACGATCTGTTTCTTTTTCATAGAGTTGAAAGCGGAGTATCTCCGATAAACGCGCAATTGCCTCGGAAGCCTTATCGGGATCGGCATGTACCAAGGCATCAATATTATTGAGGGTATTGAAGAGGAAGTGCGGTTGGATTTGAGTCCGAAGCATGGCGAGTTCGGTTTGGAGACTTTGCTGCTCTAGGTCTCGCTTACGATTTTGGTCAATTAGCCAAAATTTGAAAAGCCGCATCCCTGCAAAAAGACTTACGATCAAATAGATTCGCACTCCAATGTTGAAGATCGATGGTCCATCCCAAAAGCCAAGCGCTAGACTTTCGGGTTCTGCCAGAGGCAACAAAAACTGAAACTCCAAAAGGCGCTCTAAGCCGATAAATACTTCTGTGGAAGCAGCCATTGCCAGTAGAAACCATATATATTTCCCTTTGAGCAGCAACTGATCGACCAATAGGTAAGAACTCACACAGGCCGCCAAAATATCAACGGGCATTACCACTAACATTCGCCTGCCGAAATACTGCCCATCCCCCAAGACCTGATACTGGATATAATACCAGCCCAACACTTCAAGCCAAAAGATCAGGTGTTGGAGCCATCGAGGTATTTTTGCAAGCGTGGGCATTAGGGAACTTAGACAATTTATGGGAGATTTTTACTGCTTCGCAGAACGCGAAAAGGAGGGGACGCTGACAGGGATTAAAATCTTCTCAATATCAAAAGGAGATTTCTCCTCCTCTCTGCGCTCGGAGTTCGAAAGGGCGCGTTCCGCGCAGCGGGCAAAATCAAATATGAAGCAAAATCAAATGTAAAGCCCCAACTACCGCCGCACCACCAATACAAAACCAAGAGTACCAATGTTTGAAATGTAGGTTAGGATTGTTGCGGATCAAAAAGTGAAAAACGCCATGAAATATCAAAAAGATATCCATGCCTACAAACACATTTTCACCACTGCAGGGGATTAGAAAGAGCGGTACATAAAGTGGGATATGGATAAGCAAAAAGATGATGTAGCCCGTTTCATCTTTGAGATTGCGCCAGGCTGGAATGATGTGCCACTCCTTTTGTCGGACGGCGTCCATCTCATGTAGTAACAATAGGGTGATGCCGAAGTAGAAGATGAGATCATTCATAGCTTTGTTTTGCACCAAACATAGGCCGTACACTACTGCCAAAGGCGATGTTTAGACCAAGGCGTAAATTGTGCCGACGAAATTCCCTATTTTGCCGCCATGACGTGGATCGCTTCCCTATTATTTTTGCTGATTCCGGGCCTGCTGATATGGTTGCAGGATCGGGTTTTGATTGTCAAAAAACTCAGCCCTGCTTTCTGGGCCTATTTTGTAGGGATATTGATGGGGACTTTTTTGACGCTTGATAATGAGTGGGGCAATACCAATTTGGAGGTTTTTGTAGCTCTCGCGATCCCAACGCTTCTCTTTTCCGCCAATATCAAGCAGTGGCTCCGGCTTGCGCCTCGTAGCCTAATGGCTTATGCTTTGTATGCGGCAGTGGTGTTTGTTTGTATGTTACTCAATGTATTTTTGTGGCAAGGAAGCCTAGGCGATGCGGCATTGAGAGGAGCGATGGCAACAGGAGTATATACAGGTGGCACTGCAAATATGGCGGCGATTCATGTCGCATTGGAAGGGCCACCAGCTCTGTTTGCGGAGCTTAATTTTACTGATTTGATCCTCAGTGGTACGTTCCTCTTATTTATGCTTTCGGTCTTGCCTAAATTTTTCCGAAGCTTTTTACCGGCTTATGAGCAGATCAATCCAGCTCCAGAAGAGCGGATTGGGGATCAAGACCAGACTACTACTATTTTCTCTGCGAGAACGATTGGTCAGATCGCAATTAGCGTTTTGGCTGGAATTGTCGTCTTAGGGACGAGTTTCGGCCTAAGTTATCTGATTTTTGGGGAGGGCAATGGCACCTTTATCATCATCGCTTTGACAGTATTGGCGCTCTTGGCTTCTTTAATCAAGCCAGTGCGAGAATGGCCGATGAGTTATGAGACAGGAGACTATTTGTTTTTGGCCTTTTGTGTCGCTGCGGGTGCCCAGATCGATCTAGTGATACTCTGGGAAAACGATTGGTCGCAAGCCGGTTTTATGTTGACGGGCTTTTTGATGATAGTGACGACTTTTGTGGCCTTGGCCAAGGTATTTAAGATTGATGCGGATACAACTTTGATGTGTATCACTTCGGGGATATTTGGGCCTCCTTTTATTGGGCCTGTCGCCAATGCACTGGGTAATCGCGAGATCGTGATCACGGGCATGACTTTAGGAGTGATCGGATTGGCGCTAGGCAACTTTGCGGGCTTCTTTCTCTATGCTTTGCTGGGAGGCTGAGGAATGTTCAGTATTGAAGTCCAATGTTGAACGAAGCGATAAAGATATTGAGTATTGAAAATTACCAGCGTTCCGCGAAGCGGCAGAAATGACTAAAGTCGAATACCAATGTCTAAAATGCATGAGTAGGACTACTTCTACATTCTGTATTGAAATTGGTTATTGGACATTGAAAATGTGGAGCAGTTTTCGTCATTCGAGCAAGAATTGTTTATTTTAAGGATAGGTTTTTTCCTGCATTTCGATAAACTTATATAAAGCTTTTCTTTATGCGAACACTTTGTCTTTTGCTGCTAATCAGTTTAGGCTTAAGCACCTCATCGTCGGGGCAAAGCCTACGAGCCCCCGTCAAGGTACTCACATTGGAAAATGTCAAGCGCTATAAACGTGTCGTCTTCCGTCCGGGAGACTATATCCGTTTTCAAACCCATGATGGCAGAGCTCAATACAACGGACAGATTGAATCCATCAATGACAGCTCAATTGTCATTCTCAAAGTGATCAAGCTAGCCAACGAAGGAGATGCTACCAACAATGTCTTACGAGACTATGTACCGATCCGAGAGATCGATATGGTTTATAATCCCAACAAAACTGGCTGGAAAACCTTCAAGAATATGTATTCCGGTTCCGCGATGATCGGAGGAGGAGGTTTGATTGTTATCACTGCCTTGAACGCTCTCACCTCTGATTTGCCTCCAGACCCAAGCAGCGTATTGATTGCCACAGGGATCTTGACCAGTGGATTTTTGGTACGCTATATCGGTCGAGACAAATATAAGCTCGGCGACAAATGGCAATTAAAGACTATGGAAATCACCGAGTAGCTTTGGCTCAAGCCTAGGCAGCAAAACAATTACTGTCCACGCGAAGCGTAACGACTCAAATAATAGGTGATACAAAATGAACCGAATAGATAGTAATCATTGACACCGGGATTGCCTCGGATATCACCAGGCTCAAAGCCATACTTTGACCGATCAGAGAGTGCGACCGCAAGTGGGCCACCTACATCATTGAGCTGCTCAAAGTCAGGATAAACCGTACTTACGTCATCAAGATAGTCGGTCATGGTAGTACGCATACCGATTTCAAAGCTTACGCCTGCATAACTGGATACTCGAATATTGAGACCTGCTCCAAAAGGAACTGAGGCTTGTAGACGAGAATAACGGCCGGGTGAACCAGAGCCTGGGATATTTTGCCCTTCTGTACCCAATGGCTGAAGTTCATACCATTCACCATCGTAGCGCGCTTTAGGGTTGAAGTAAAAGAAAGCTAAACCGCCAAAGACATATGGCGATAAAAAGGGACGGCTCATCCATTCGTTGCCAAAATTCTTGTCCCGACGAAACTCATAAATGAGAATGCCGTGAGTTTCATAAATATTACTCTTGAAGTGTAAGTTGCGTTGACGGCGGGTTGTATTAAGAGCCTCAGTATCCGAAGCACCGATCTGACCATAGGAAAAACCTATTCGATAGCTAAAGTTAGGCGTAAAATACTTGGTGTAACCGATGTGTGCTGCTGGGCGGAACAACATGTTGTTGAGTTGGTCGGTAAGATCACCATTGTAATAGGTGGTTCCCATACCAAAGGAAAACATGTGAGTACGTTGAGCAAAGGAACTACTAGATAGTAGTACAAAAAGTAAGAAGGCGAAGATAAATCGCATGGCGGGTGTTGCAATAGGGGTTAAAAAATATGGCTGAGAAGTAGTATCTATTTCAAAGCTAGCCACAATCCATTAGGGATTGGGGACGATTTAACCCATTTGCTAATATCTAGTGTTAAATGGTTTATCAGGATGCTGAACGGAATCTCAAACCTCCTACTCCATGTTAGATTCGATCAGTTCTGCGAGGTCTTTTACGACAACGGAGTCTTCTTTTTCAAAGTGTTTCACTCCATCAGACATCATGGTCATACAAAAGGGACAAGCCGCTGCAATGATACTAGCACCGGTTTTGAGTGCTTCTTCGGTGCGTTCAATATTGATTTCCTTTTTGCCATTTTCCGCTTCTTTGAACATTTGAGCGCCACCAGCGCCACAACACAATCCTTTGGTACGACAACGCTTCATCTCGGCAAGATCTGCATCAAGTGCTTCCAAAACCTTACGAGGGGCTTCATAAATGCCATTGGCCCGACCGAGATAGCAAGAATCGTGATAGGTAATCTTTTTCCCTTTGAATTCACCGCCTTCCTTAAGCTTGATTTTGCCCTGATTGATCAACATTTGGAGAAAAGTAGAGTGATGGATCACTTCATAATCTCCGCCCAAAGCTGGGTATTCATTTTTGAGAGTATTGAAACAGTGCGGGCAAGCCGTGATGATCTTTTTGACCTCATACATATTCATCACTTCGATGTTTTGTATGGCCATCATCTGAAAAAGAAATTCATTACCAGCGCGTTTGGCTGGGTCTCCATTGCAAGTTTCCTCGGGTCCGAGAACGGCATAGTCGATCTCTAAGTGGTTAAGGATACGGACAAATGATTGGGTTACCCTTTGGTAACGACTATCGTAAGAGCCCGCACAGCCGACCCAAAAAAGATATTCAGGAGTTTTCCCTTCGGCCTGCTTGTCGGCCATGGTGGGTATATGTTGGTTTGCCATTGTTCGTTTTTTTGTTGGTTGTCTGTAACTCGCGGTTAGTAAACCACGCCTACTTCTTTATTCTCCCTTTTCTACTTCTTCGGACCACTTGAAGCGATCTGCAGCGGGGAAAGCCCAGGGAGCACCATTGTTTTCAATATTGTTAAAGACACCACCCCATTCATCGGGCATGGCTGACTCTTCCATGATGAGGAAGCGACGCATCTCGATGATCGGCGTGAGGGGATTGATATTGACTGGGCAAGCCTCGACACAAGCGTTACACGTAGTGCAGGCTCGTAACTCTTCCTCTGAGACATAATGGTTGAGGAGAGTATGGCTAGCGGCTTCTTCAGCACCTTCTACGCCATTGCCGGGAACTAGCTCTCCGGTTTCGTTAGGGACGAGCTTATATTTTTGGATTTCCTCCAAACGATCACGGATGTCCATGACGACTTTGCGAGGCGAAAGCTTCTTACCGGTAAGATTGGCGGGGCAAACTGAGGTACAGCGTCCACACTCCGTACAAGTATAACTATCCATCAGAGTCTTCCAACTCAGATCGGTTACATCCTTGGCACCAAATCGTTGAGGAGCATCAGCGTTCTCCACGGGAGTATAGCTAGGATCCATGATAGCCTTGATCTCCTCTTGGATATTGTCGGGAGAACTAAATTTACCAGCAGGCTCCAAATCAGAGTAATAGGTATTTGGAAAGGCCATAATGATGTGGAAGTGCTTAGACTTAGGTAGATAAACCAAAAAGCCAAATACCGTAAGCAAATGCCCCCACCAACCGACGCGTTCCAAGAAGTGGAGCGTACCTTCACTCATCCCTCCAAATAGAGCCGGACCGAGCCAACTACTGACAGCAAAGTTGAAGGATGCCCCATCAACTGAACCCGCTGCATGAGAGAGTCCCTGACTAAATAATACTTCATCAGTGCCGTTCATGGTGAAGACAAATACCAAAAGTGCGATCTCCAGATAGAGGATGATATTGCCGTCCAATTTAGGCCAACCCGTCATCTCGTCTTTGTGAAAGCGTGGGATCTTGAGCAGATTACGACGGGCAAGAAATATAATCGTTGCGACGAAGGCCAAAACCGAAAGGATCTCAATAAAGCTCACCATAAAAGTGTAAAAGCCTCCCAATAAGGGCCGACTCACTCGGTGGGTGCCAACTAAGCCATCAATAATAATCTCGATCAACTCAATCTGAGTAATCAAAAAAGCGGCATAGATAAAGAAGTGTAAAGTAGCGGGCAGCCAACGCTTGAACATCTTTTGTTGTCCGAAGGCGACTAGCAACATTTTTTGTAAGCGAGCTCCGGTATTGCCGGAACGGTCCTCGGGACGTCCTAGTTGGATGTTTTTGCGAATATTGTTGACTTGGTAGCCAAAATATCCGAAAGCAGCCACGGAGATCAGTACGAAAGCAATTTGACTTAGCATATGGGTTTCTCTTGCTTGAGCTCTATTAGAGGAATTTCCACAATCCTCAGCGAACTCCCAAAACAAATTTAGTATGCAAGCATAACAAATTCAAGGATAAGTAGCGAATATCCGCAAAGACCTTTGGGTAATCATACTTTGCAATAAGCGTATTTACACGCTAGGCAAGAATATGAGATTTTGATTTCTTGGGCTGAATCAATATCCTCACTCCACATACAACTAAGGCTTTGCATTGATTAGCGGATCGAGAATATTCGCGATCATGAGGCAGCTAAGATTTTGTGAGGCTCAATTAACCAGAAATAAAATATGGGAAGAATCAACGAGATAAGATCGAACACAATTATCATCTTCTGCTTGTTTTTACTTTTTTCTTGCAAAAACGAAGTCAAACAGCTTAATGAGCCTTCGTTAGAAGATAAAATAGCAGCAGCAGTAGAATCAAGAAAGATCCCTACACTCAATGAGCAAAAGGTGGATTTTACGGCTCCAGAATGGATAGAAGGAAGAGGACCTCACAGCACTGAGATTTTTCGCCATTTGGAAAACTATATTCCAACGGTTTTAATAGAAAAAGGAAGCACGGAAACCAAGGCCCTTCCAATGAATATAAGCAACACTTTGGGGCAAGAAATTCTGAGCAGCACTTTCATTCAAAAAGAAACATCTCTCGACCAAATATGTGATGAAAAACAAATAAATGGGGTAATCATACTTCATCAAGGTCAAATTGTATATGAAAAGTACCCTGAGATGGAAGCATCAGATCGACATTTTTTGGGGTCAGTTAGTAAATCTTTTATTGGAACTGTAATTGGGAACTTAGCAGATGAAGGAATCCTGAATGAACAAGATACGATCAGTAAATTCCTCCCAGAGTTTAAGGGTAAAGCATTAGCAAACGTATCAATTGAAAATCTGTTGAGAATGTCGTCGGGAACTGATTGTCGAGAACATGTAAAAGACAGGGTTTCATTTACTGATTCAAATCATTGTTTTTATCAGTTATTACAACACTCTGCCTTATTTCCTGAGCCTAAAACTCCTTTTGAACAAAACCTAATGGAATTAGTGGCTAATGCAGGGGCTTATGAAAGCCAAGGGCAAATCTATGATTATACCTCAGCCAATTCTGTAATTTTGGCAACCATCGCTGAAAGAGCATCTTCCAAACCGTTTCACCAATTGGTGCAAGAGTATATCTGGTCAAAAATCGGGGCTAAAAACGATGCTAGGACAACCCTTTCCAGCACAGGTGTTGCAGGTAGTTATGGGACAATGCTGATGTGTTTAAGAGACCTTGCTCGTTATGGATTGGCTTTTACTGATGACGCTACTACTAAGATTGCATCAGAAAGATACCTGAGTCAAATTCATCAAGGGGATCAAGAATTATTTCGATCTGAAGGCGGCACAGGGCAAAGATTATGGCTACAATTTTATGAAGACCAAGGCCCTCTTTTTCAAAGTTATCATTGGGATGTTGTTTTTGAAGATGGTGCTTTTGCGAAATTTGGCCTTGGAGGTCAAGGCGTTTATATCTCACCAGAAAAAAGATTAGTGATTGCATTTTTTAGTGCAAACAAAGACGAAACAGCTAACAATAATGTCATGATGTATCTTGTCCGTAGTCTGGCCTTGCTTGACCAATTCAATGGATAAATGTAGTTCAATACATGCTCTTGGGGGCGATGCTTCGTCGGGAGGCTCCTCATATAGTACATAATTCGGTCGATAGCCGGCCTTGCCGAACGCTTGGACTCCCCTACAATAAAGAATACTTCCAACTTGTCTATTAAAGATTGTAGAAAAAAAATTTGGAGGATTCCTATCAAGCCCCTACATTTGCAATCCATTCTCGAATGGAGGATGGTGCCTTAGCTCAGTTGGTAGAGCAATGGACTGAAAATCCATGTGTCCCTGGTTCGATTCCTGGAGGCACCACAAACAAACAAAAAGTGCTTTTCTATTGCAGAAAAGCACTTTTTTTGTGGCTTGAAATCAAGCTTAAATCCTTAACGGACCAATATCCGCTCCCAATACCTGCCCTCCTCTGTACTAACCTCCAGAAAATATATCCCGGCACTAGAATTAGGAATGGCCAGATCGTGTTCATGTTTGGCGATAGGGAGGCGATGATGATAGAGGACACGGCCTGCTTGATCTATCAGACGTAAGTTGGTGATGCGATGCGCCTCGCTTTGGATATGTAGGATTTCCTCCGCAGAAACGGGATTGGGATAGACAATAATCGGTTTTGCGGCCCAATTCTCTATTGTCGTACTGCTACTATCTACCAAAACATTGGTGCTGCCTCCTCGACCCGTCGTCGGTATCTCAGTATTGGTATTGTCAATCGCATAGGTTTGATTGACGGTCAAGACAAAAGGAATCTCTCGCTTAGAAATGTCGTCATCCATCACGATTACCACTGAACCGATTCTGCCGTAGCCAGTACGGTTCATCTGATCCGTTCGGACGAAGCCGATATCTAACTGACCTGCATCAAATACATCCTTATGCAGCGTCAACATATCATCGTTTTTCTTGCCGAGCCAAGAGCTATCAGCCATAAAGGCTACTCCTCCGGGTTTTACTAGACTCGTATCGTATTGAATACTAAAACTCAGTCCATATATATCGATCGCATTGGTGTCCAAAGTCCCCAATACAATGTCAAGTTCAATGGTATCGCTAGGATTGATGGTCATCGGAAAACCTTCTACTACAATGGGTAGTCCGTTGCTCGCTCCCGTCTTAGAAGCAGTATGAGTAAGCCCGTAATTTTGCAAGATGGCCAGTGAGTCTCCACTTTTGATCATCCCATCTCCATCAGTATCGACATGCATGATATCCACCCCTCCGATCGAATCATCCCAAGCAATTGCCGTTTGTGATATCCAATCTAAACTCGCACCGGGTCTCATTGGGCCATAATCATTGAAAGCGAGACCTATCGGGAGCAAATCTGTCATATCGACGACCTGATCAAAATTTGCATCGCCAGGAAAAACTACCGTAGAAGGCTGATAGCCAAAACTCTGTTCAGGCGCAAAATTAGAGCCTTCATAATCAGCTGCGATGGTTTGTACACTCCAATAATAAGTGCCTGTATCAAGGCCCGCAATGATAAGGCTATGATTGATCCCAGCGTTACCGAGACGGTAAATCGTCCGCACACCCGTCGTCGGATCAGCCATAGGACCGAGTATATCCGTTCCACCGGGGGTGGTTCCTATCCGCACATTATGGCTAAGGCCTAGCGCATCACCGGGATTGAGGTTCCAGCTGAGCTGAACGTTTTGGTTGCTATCTATGAGATGACTTAAGTTTAGAGGAGGACTGGGACTTTGTAAAGGGTCCGTAAGATTGTTTTGGTACATGCGCAAACTCGGTACGCCATTTTGATCGATACCCGTAGCGATAATATCTAGGCGTTGATCTCCGTTGAAATCTACCCATATCACACTTCCCGAATCTACTCCCATGATCGGACCAGCATTGGCGCTATCAGTGAGTCCGTTGAGCGTATTATAAAATACTTTGGCTAGATATTGACCGTTGTCGGCCTTGCCGAACGCGAAAAAATCAGCTCTTCCATCATCGTTGAAATCGGCCCAACTAGCGTCTCCACCCATGATATTAAAGTTGAATGGATTGGACGTATATGCTGGAAAGCCAGCAATATTGATACTATCCATTACATATAGACCAGATTTGACGCTAGTAGTCCCTTGAAAGTATTCTAAACCAGTTGCTAGATGATCTAAGTCTTGGTCGTTGTCATAGTCATACCAACTAAAGCTACTGTTGACCAATGCAGCCCCATCCCATCCTCCAGTAGCTAGGCTAGTATTGTGAGTGCCTCGACTTGAGATAGTCGAAATAAATTCAGATTGAATTCCAGGAACTAGTGCACCCGACCTCACAATATCTACGTAATCATCTTGATTGAAATCTATCCAAGAAACACTTCCATGTGCAGATGGGTTGAATATCGACTGTCTCACACGATTGAAGTGCCCCGTCCCGTCATTTTGATAGAAGTAAGTAGAGCCTGATAATAAAGGCGGCACCGGGGTCCCTTGTCCCATAATGACAATATCCAAGAAGCCATCATTATCTCTATCCCCAAAATGTGCTTCGCTGTAGCGAACTCCTACTAAACTATCACCATTGGGGATTAAGCCACCTGCACCATCATTGAGGTATAGGAATGTACGCGCTAAGCCAAAAGTGTCTTCGCCAGTTACGAGTAAATCCAGAAAGCCATCATTATTACAATCTCCCCATTCTGCACTACCATAAGCTAAAGGCTCCAAAAAGGTGGAGGCTGTTGGGTCCGGAAAAAAAATCCCTCCGGCAAAGCTGCCCACAAAGGCGATATAGTCATCATAAGGATTGTGCCCAGAAACATAGAGGCCCATTGCCCCATCATTGTTGTAGTCCCCTGCGGCTACCGCACTGTATTTGACATCCCATTGAGCGGGAGTTACCGGGACAGGCGTAACATCAATAAAGCTTTGGGCAGAGAGAGCCTGTATGCAAAGCAAAAGCCCTAGGCAGAGTATTGTGCGAAAAAAATATGTTGGCTGGTTCATATCAAAGTTGTTTTGGTATGATTCAAAAGTAATGTCTCACAATTGCTAATAGTAGTCTGGATTTTTCAATTTATGAATGATTAATTTAATATATTATGCATATAACTAATTGATAGCTAGTAAGTATAAATCATATTTTCTTGATATTTATGAATGATATTGCTCGCTCAAAATTGATTACAGGACTTAAATCGCTCAACAAAAGTGAAATACAAAGCTTCCAATTGTTTTTAGAAAGCCCCTATTTCAACCAACAGCCGCGTTTAGCGAAGCTATATACCTATATACAGCGATTTGAAGCTGATTACAATAGCAGTAAACTGAGCTATGAGAGTGTTTTTAAGCATCTGTATCCAAAAGAGAGATTTAATGCTCAACGAGTAAGAGAACAACTCTCTTTTCTTTATCGTCTTCTCAAGCAATTTTGGGTGCAGGCGGAGCTAAGGCAGAGTCAGCATGAAGCCAAAATATTATTACTTCGCCAATTGCGAACGCGCAAATTAGCAGCTGCCTTTAAGGTCGAAGCAAATGCTCTCAGCAAACAGTTGGAGCAACAGCAGCAAGTTGATATTCCACGGTATTGGAATCGCTACCAATTGAGTTGGGAGCAAGCACAATTCAATGCCCAGCTTGAAAAGCGAGTAGAAGACAAATCATTGCCGGAGGCCATGGCGCAACTTGATGTTTGGTATTATCTCCAAAAGTTCAATGGTTCCAATGAGTTGCTTAATCGGCAACGCATTTTGCAAACACAGTATCCCATACATGGATTAGGCCCAGTATTGACTCATTTGAAGGACTCAGAGCAGTCTAAGCCACCCTTATTGCAAGCTTACCTCCTTGTCTACCAGTTGATGGAGCAAGACCGAGAGAGTGATTTCCAACAATTGATTTCATGGCTCAATACATTCCAAAATCAATTGCCTTGGCATGAAAGTCGCGCCCTCTATAAACATGGCCAAAACTATTGTATCCGCCGGATTAACGCAGGAGACATTGCCTTTGAAAAAGCAATCCTTCATCTCTATCAAAACCAATTGCTTTCGGGCGTCATGTTAGAAAATGGCCATTTGATCCACACCGATTTTAAAAATATCGTAACGGTCGCCATCCGTCAAAAAGAGCTCGAATGGGTTGCCGACTTTATGGAACAATATCGAGATCGAGTGATCCCACAGTTTCGCGCCAATGTATATAATTTTTGTCGTGCTTCTTATCTCGAAGCTGTGGGAGAAACTTCCGCAGCGATCCGCTTACTCCAACAAGTTGAGTTTACCGACGTTTACTATCAACTTAGTGCTAAACACTTATTATTACGGGCATATTATAAAGTAGAAGATTGGGAAACCTTGCATTTTTTTGTTTTGAGTTTTCGCTCATTTTTACAGCGCAACCAAGAGATTTCGCAGCAAAACCGGCGTAATCACCTCAATTTTCTCAAGCTTTTTCTCCCTCTTTTACGCTTACGCGAACGCCAAGACCTTTTGCCTGTTACTCAATGGCAGGCCCGCCTCCACAAATATCAAGACCGCTTGGACAATGCGACCCAAACAGCCCATTTAGGATGGTTACAAAACAGTTTGGCTACCTTTCTTGTTAATCCCAAAACAAAGTAAGTCTGATCCGTAAACGGTATTCCTTTGTGTTTTTTATTTATTTATTTTTGGCATCCTCCCAATCTGATTCCTTATGAATATCATCCTTGATGAGACCGGCACCATAGAGAATTTTCAATTAGCATTGAATCGAGCTTTAGCTGTAGAGCAGGCCGAGGGAATATTGGTTTTGGCCTGCGACGCCAATGGATTTAGTCCAGAAACCATAGATCCCATTTTACAAGCAAGTTCTCTTCCGGTATTTGGTGGGATCTTTCCTGAGATTATTCATGCGAATGAAAAATATCAAAAAGGGACCATTATCGCGACTTTATCCAAACGTCCCGAACTCCATATCATCAAAGGACTCAGTGACGAAAGCAAGGATTTTACTTTTGCCATAGGAGATCAAATCCCTGATCGACAGGACATCAAAACGATGATGGTATTTGTCGATGGCTTGGCAAGTAGGATCGCCTCCTTGATTGAAGGAATCTTTATTGCCTTTGGCCTCGACTGCAATTATATCGGTGGGGGAGCAGGTTCTTTAAGCTTTGAGCAACGTCCCTGCCTGTTTACTCCAGAAGGATTATTGGAGGATTGTGCAATCATTGCTCTCCTAGACATCCATAGTGGTATAGGCGTTCAGCACGGCTGGGAAAATGTCAGCGGGCCATATAAAGTAACTCAATCTGATCGGACCATCATCCAAAAGCTAGATGGAGAAGTGGCCTTTGATGTCTATAAAGCAGTAGTAGAAAAAGCCTCTGGACAAGTCTTTACAAAAGACAACTTCTTTGAAATCGCGAAAGGCTATCCATTTGGCATCAACCGAACCGGAGATGAGAAAATTGTCAGAGACCCTATCGTATTAGATGAAAACGGAGGTTTGGTATGTGTAGGGGAAGTACCTCAAGACAGCTATGTCTACATCCTCCAGGGCAATACAAATTCCTTGGTTTTTGCGGCTTGTAAAGCTCGCGCCTTAGGTGAATATATGTTCCCCGAAGAAGAAGGCCTTAGAACTCATTTCTTCATCGACTGTATTTCTCGAGTCTTGTTTATGGAAGACGAATTCCACCAAGAGCTAAATGCAGTCTATGACGAAAATACAGCTTTGATTGGTGCTTTAACTTTAGGAGAGATCGCCAATTTCGGGAAAGAGTTTTTGGAGTTCTATAACAAAACCGCTGTATTTGGAGTCTTGGGTGCATAAAAAATGGCTACCTCAAAGAGGCAGCCAAATCTATAATTTTAGTACGCTAACTATTCATTATTGTCGTCTTCCTCAGATTCGTCTCCTCCATTGTCATCAGCACTGCTTTCGTCTCCACCACCACGACGGAATATCTTCGGCAGCTTCACATCGGGCATCTTCACATCTGGCATATTGACGGCTGGGATACGATCGCGCAGGTCTGGCTTGAGCAATTCTTTCATGCGTTCGTCAGCACCGCGATCACGAGAAATCTTATAGGGTGTACGCCCAAATGAATCCTTAATACCCATATCTGCTCCCGCTTCGACTAGCGCACGGGCGATATCATAGTCAATCTCTTCTGCGGCATAATGCAATGGCGCCATGCCTGACTCTCCAAGAATATTAACATCCGTACCATTGGCAATCAGATTTTCAACAACCTGATCTTGGCCTTCCCGAATCGCTTGATGGATTGGATGTTGGCCGCGACGGTTCAGTTCGGTATAAACGTGATTGACACCTGAGAGGTATTCTGCAATTTTGTTTTGCCCTGCCTCTAAAGCTCTGTGAAGAGGTGTATTGCCTCTTGGATCAGTGGCTTCTAGTGGATGCCCGCCCTCGGCTAAGGCTTCGACCAATTCGATACTGCGTTGATCAACCGCTAGATGCAAGGCCGAATAACCATTGGCATTAGTTTGATTGAGATCAATCGCGTCTTGCTTCATCAGGGCCGCTACTACCGGCACCGCACTAGCCTCAACCGCACTAAAGAGAATGTTTTCACCATCTATAGGACGATCAATCGGTAGTTGAGCGGACTCTAACATCGCTACCGCCAATTCCCAACGATTATTTTTCAGGGCATAAGTCAGATAAGAACCTCCATTAGGATGCTGACGTAGCGGCAGTTCAGGATCATAGCGTAAGCTCATCTGGACCTGCTCGTTAAGCTCATTTTCAAGCGCGTAAGTAAACAACTGACCGGCCAACCAATTGGCGTCATCATTAGCTTCGGCCGAAAGATATTTGAGCGCTTGTTCTGGGTCCGCTCCTTCGCGGAACAACAAATTGGTGATCTCCGCATCCTGCTTATTGCCAGCGATGGCTAATGCAGTAGCTCCTTCTCCATTGGTGTCGTTGACTTCTGCGCCACTTCTTAGCATGAGGTCTACAATCTTCTGGTCGTTTTCCTCAATCGCTTTCATCAGCAGCGTATTGCCCATATCGTCTCTCGGATCGGCCTTAGCGCCCGAAGCGATAAAGAGTTCTAACAATTCTAGCTCTCCATCGCGATATGCGATGAGCATAGCTTCAGAGACATCTACACTCTTGTCTGCATCTTTGAGAAATAAACGTAGCACTTCTTTTGAACCAGAGCGAGTTGCTGTTAAAAGAGGCGTTTCGTTTTCCTGATCTTCAATATCAAAGCGCGCACCACGGGCGATCAATGTTGCAGCTGACTTAGGTTTGTTGAGGCGAGCTGCTTCAAAGAGCCAAACTTGGGCTGGGCCGCCGTCGGCAGAACGCGTATTTGCAGTGGTCGCCAAAAGCTCCGTAATCAAACTGATTTGCTCCCCCTCTATAGCTGTTGCCATGAGGCTTTTGCCGTTTATTTCGGTGCTAGCGTTGATCAGATTTTTGCTAATGGACTCTTTGAGCAAAGTGCTTTTGCCTTCTGCAATTTCACTTTCGATAGACTCAAGCAATTTATCTTGTAAATCATTACGCAGGCTCAAAGCCGCTTGGTTTTTAGGTTCGATCGACAATGCCTTATTGAGATAGGGCAGCGCTTCGACGGGAGAGTCCACAAAGCGAGCGGTCATCACCCATACGTCTGCGTTTTCAGGATCTTCTTCCTGGGCCTTGCCCAACAACTCCTGACTGCGACGCAAAAATGCTTCCTCCTTACTCATCTCATACAATTTGTATTTACGATTGACGAGCGAGACATAATTAGGATTGCGTTGGATAGGCGCATTGGCTGCATCAGCTTTACATGGCACTTCTGCACAATTGAGCGTTGCGCTAGGCGCTTTTTCAGGCTCATAAATCCGCAAACGTGCTTCGAGCGAAGTCTTCCGCAAGCGCTCACCTAGTTCCGTAGCACGGCAATCGTACCATTGGAAGCGTTCGAAAGCACAGCCTTCTGCATTTTCATCCGTTGCTTCTAGCGCTAGTTTCAGCGCAGCTTCTTTTTCGCGATCCGCTTCCATGAGATCACGTTGGTATCCTTGTTTGAGGACTTGTACCAAAGCGGCATAAGCATCACGTTGGCCGAGTATTTTTTCGAGTTCTTCTAGTTTGTCGTTTGCAACGGAACGCCTAGGTGAAACCGTCCGCGCTTCTTCATAATAGCTCTTGGCACCATCAAAGTCGTAGACTTCCATGGCAGCATCGCCTTTTGCGATCAGCCCATTATATTCGCCTGCATTGGCTTCGTTACGAGCCGAATACTCCGGCCTAGGATCTTCACTACTTGTCTCCCATTCGCTGCCAAACTCAATATTGGGACTAGTTGTCGTAGCGGGTGTCGTAGGTTCAGGATCACTATAACGAGACGTCTCACGCTGCTCACTAGCGACGCCTTTGCTCATATCGACACTGGCGATGACTTGGCGTTCTCCACCAAATACTACCTCACGAATACGAAGGTTTTTGATTTCTAGCTCAGCAATCTCAAATGCGTCCGCGGCTTCTCCAGCCGAAAGGCGGGGAAACATTTTGCGAAGACTCCATTCATATTGGACTTCGGTTCCCCAATTGCCACCATGTGGGGGAGTCGCTCCCATGTCAAAGCGGAGCGTACTGACCTTTCGATCGTCGGCATACAAATCTGCCTCTAAAACCAAAGTTGAAAAACTCAGACGATCAATTGATCTGCCTAGCTCAGTTATGGCAATCCGTTTGCCATCATAATAGTAATCACGTCCGAGATACCATTGCATAAAAAACAATTGCTCGGGATCACCTTTGCTATCGCTAAAGGTCCATTTGACAGTGAGACTTTCTAGTTCAGGTCCATTTTCACCACTAGATGGCGTCCAGTCGCTTAAACTAGTCGTTCCACGATGAGTGGTAGCAAGAACATTGAGAGCCATAAACAGACCCCCTACCATAAAAATCGTTCGGAGATAACGCATATAATTGAGACGGGCTTATTACTTTAAGTTACTATTATTTGTTGAAGGGCTGAATTGCTATCAAGACAACAATTCATCGATTCAACTCTTCTTTCTCGAATCCTATGCACCTCCCTACTGGTTGAGGGGGATACTTTTGAAATCGAGCGTCTTCTTTGCTACGGCCACACATCCAAAAAGTGCTACCTCGACGATTTTGAGTTGTACGGAGGTGCTTACATTGCACACAAAGGGAGTGGGGCCACATCGTTTTCATCTTAATAGACAGTTAAATATACATAAGGCTGCATCCGCGCATCTCTGCGGTATCCAATCGGCCCAATACTTCAAAACTGCCATCTGCATAGACTTTGCCAATATCATCAGTGGCGATAAACGCACAAGAATGAATATTGGCGAGGTCTACAATATGCAGACGACCAGAAACGCCATCTGGTTGCAAAAGGGTATCGAGATGGATATCTGTGCTAAAGACTTTCATCCAAGGCGGGCAGATAAAGCGCCCATCTTCGCGCGTATAGGCTTGACTCAATAATTCGGTCATCCCGTATTCAGAGTGAATCTGTGGAACGCCTAAACCTTTTCCCAATATTTGATGGAGTTCGGTACGGACAATCTCCTCTTTGCGACCCTTCATGCCACCCGTTTCGATCACAATGGTATCAGCCGGCAGCTCTAAGGGGTGGCGTTCGGCGAAGTCGAGCAGAGCAAATGCGACGCCAATCAATAAGATGGGTTCTCCGGCTTCACGGGCTTCGATCAGACCTTTTTGTAGCTCTTCAAAGTTATAGAGATAAAAGCCACTTCCCGGCAAGCCGAACGAATCAATCCAATGTTTGGTCATATAGACCAGGGAGGAAGTCTGTCGTTCTAGGTAGGAGGGAAGTAGTGCAAAAATACGGTAGGAGCGTTCCGCGAAGCGGTGATAAAAGCCTGCCAATAAGCTGCGCTCATAGATCCGCAAATCGCGAACATGATGCCGAGAAGGCTCCTGTCCAGTGGTACCGCTGCTTTCAAAGATGGTTTGTGCCTGCCAAGTGTCACCAGTTTGGACCTTGAAGTGTTTAAAAAAAGAAATCGGTAATGAGACCGGAGCTTGAGCACTAATGCCATCTGCGTACTCTCTGAGAATCGGATTGTTGGCGTATTGCCAAGCCCAGAGTTCATCCCGCAATTGGGTGAAGTCTGTGGTTCCGGTAAACATCCGGTTCGAGAAGTCATTTACAGCGAAGTCTAGCATGCGAGAGGCTTTGTCCTTAGCGCAAAAGCGTTTACCTTAGTTCTTACACAAAAATACAAAAGATGAATTGGCAAAGCTATATGGGCTAGTGAAATAAGGCTGCTGGGGTTCCAAATCCTGTCAGCCTTTACAAAACTTTACTACTCTCAAAACAATATCGCCTCAAAGGCTTTTTACTGTTAGCGGAATTCAAAACCTCCGTCAACGCATCATCAAATAAAGCATGTCTGAACTCCTTAAAATAAAAACATTCGGTCAACTCAAAGCGACCGGTTATACTCCTCGTTCCGTCAAAGACGAACTCCGCCACAATCTCATCAAGAAAATGAAAGCCAAGGAAACGATTTTCCCTGGTGTCATCGGTTATGAGGAAACGGTTATTCCAGATCTACAGCGAGCGATTCTTTCTCGCCACAACATCATCCTCTTAGGATTGCGTGGACAGGCCAAGACGCGTATCGCCCGTCAATTGACTGGTTTGCTGGACGAATATATTCCTGCAGTAGATGGCTCAGAGCTTCTAGATGATCCTTTTGAACCACTTTCGCGATTTGCGAAGGACACATTGACAGAGAAAGGGGATGATACACCGATCCGTTGGGTACATCGCTCACTTCGCTATACAGAGAAGCTTGCTACACCAGACGTAACGGTGGCGGATTTGATTGGAGATGTTGATCCGATCAAAGCGGCGACCTTGAAATTACCTTATTCTGACGAGCGAGTAATCCACTTTGGGCTGATCCCACGCGCCCACAGAGGCATATTTGTGATCAACGAATTACCCGATTTGCAGCCTCGTATTCAGGTAGCATTATTCAATATGTTGCAGGAAGGTGATATTCAGATTCGCGGTTTTCAGTTGCGCTTCCCTTTGGACGTGCAGTTTATGTTCACCGCCAATCCAGAAGATTATACCAATCGTGGTAGCATTGTAACACCGCTCAAAGACCGGATCGAAAGTCAAATTTTGACTCACTACCCCCGCTCTAGAGAACTTTCGCGTCAGATCACGGAGCAGGAAGCTCGTATCGCGAGTGCCCAAAAAGACAGCGTTACGATAGACAATCTATGTTCGGATCTCGTCGAACAAATTGCTATTGAAGCCCGCGAAAGTGAGTATATCGATGAAAAGTCTGGAGTATCAGCTCGTCTGACGATTTCGGCTTTTGAGAATCTCCACTCAGCCGTGGAACGCCGTATCATCCTTAACGGTGAGAAAAGCGGTTATTCGCGCATTGGTGATTTGATCGGAGTAGTGCCAGCGATTACGGGTAAAATCGAGTTGGTCTATGAAGGCGAGCAAGAAGGTGCCGCTATCGTCGCACAAAAGCTGATCAGCAAATCGATCCGCAATGTCTTTGTGCAATACTTCCCAAATCCTGAAAAACTCAAGCGCAACGCCCCTGAAAA